>CAXTFX010000349.1:0-5226 GCA_964243185.1 uncultured Chthoniobacterales bacterium | reverse complement strand
CGCCAGTCGCCCGCGCGGGCCACCCAGCCAGGCGACCAACACGGCCAGCACGATCAGCAGCGGCGCCCAGAAATCCACGCTCGAGGCCAGGGCCATCACCCAGTCCAGCGCCGGGTGCGTCCAATGCCGGTTGAGTTCGAGAAAAAGCCGTTGGTCCACGGGGAGGGGGCGGAAGCAGAAATGTTTTCTTCGCGGGCGCCCGGCCTGGCGGGGTGCATAGTTCGGCGAAACGTTTCCATGAAACAAGCCCGCAACCTCGCTTCCCTCTCCGCCGCGCTGTTATCCGTCGTCCTGGCCGCGGCGCGGCCGTCCCCGCTGTCCGGGGCGGAGGCGCCGCCCCCCGCCGTGGACGCCGCCGACATCCTACGCACGGTCCGCGAGGCCCAGAGCACCAAACGCCAGACCCTCAACGGCCAGCTCCGCACGGACGCGGGCGTGACGCTGCCCTTCCTGCTCGTCTCCGACGGCCCGCGCATCCAATACCGCTTCCAGCCGCCCGCGCCCGCCGCCACCTTCCAGGTCCAGCTCAACGACGAGAACTCCCAGCTCCAGGAGGTCGGCAGCGGGGAACGGCTCACCCCGTTGAACTTCGACAAGCCGGTCCTCTCCACCGACCTGACCTACGAGGACCTCGCGCTGCGCTTCCTCTACTGGTCGCGCGCCCGCCTCGCCGACGAGGAAACCGTCAAAACCCGCCGCGCCTGGAAGCTGCGCTGCGACGCCCCCGGCCGGCGCTCGGAGTATTCCAGCGTCAACCTGTGGATCGACAAGGAATCCGGCGCCTTGCTCAAGGCCGAGGGCTTCGACTGGAGCGGCAACCTCCGCAAACGCTTCGACGTCATCTCCGCCCAGAAGATCGAGGGCGCCTGGTATCTTAAACAGATGCGGATCGAGACCTTGGACCCCGCCGCCGGCAAGGTGCGCTCGCGGACGTATCTGGAGATCAAGGGCGTGGCCAAGTAGCGCCCGACCCGGCGCGGCAGTAGCGGTGTTCGGAATGTCACTCTACTTTTCGAGAGGTGTCTGGAAGAGAGCAGGTTTCAACATAAGTTTCCGCCTGAATTTTCCCTTCGCTATGCTAAGGTCTCCGGCTGGCTTTTTCCCGGCTCTTCCCGCATGGACAACCCTGACCTAAACGGCTTCGACGACCAATTCGCGCTCGACGATGGCAACGGCGCCCAACTGGAATCCGCCAACGGCCATTCGCCGCACCCCGGCGGAGCCTCCGACGCCGGCACGCCGCCCCCGCCGGACGGCACTGACACCACCGGTGCCCACGCCCCGCCGCCGGACGACCCGAACCTGCGCGCGCTCATTGACCGCAATTTCCTGTCCTACGCTTCCTACGTCATCCGCGACCGCGCCATCCCGGCGCTGGAGGACGGGCTTAAACCCGTGCAGCGGCGCATCCTGCACTCCCTCCACGAGAACGACGACGGCAAGTTCATCAAGGTCGCCAACATCGTCGGCTACACCATGCAGTTTCACCCGCACGGGGACGCCTCCATCGGGGACGCCCTCGTGGCCCTGGCGCAGAAGCGTTACCTGATCGAGGGCCAGGGGAACTTCGGCAACCTCTTCACCGGCGACCCCTCCGCCGCCCCGCGTTACATTGAGTGCCGGCTGACGGAACTCGCCCCGCGCGAGTTGTTCAACGACCCGCTCACCCGCACGATTCCGTCCTACGACGGCCGCAACCGCGAGCCCGTCACGCTGCCCGCCAAGCTCCCCGTCCTGCTCATGCTCGGTGCGGACGGCATCGCCGTCGGCCTGTCCACGCGCGTCCTGCCGCACAACTTCGGCGAGCTCCTCGAAGCGCAGATCGCCCTCCTCCAGGACCGGCCGTTCACCCTCCTGCCCGACTTCCAACAGGGCGGCATCATGGATGCCAGCGGCTACGAGCGGGGCTACGGCAAGATCAAAATGCGCGCCGTCATCGAGCCGAAACCGCACACGCCCGGCTCGCTCCTCATCCGGGAAATCCCGCCGGGAACCACGACCGAGAGTATCCAGGCTTCCATTGAGGAAGCCGTCCGCAAAAAGAAGCTCAAGGTCCGCTCCGTGGATGATTTCACGGCGGAGAAGGTCGAGATCGAGGTCAAACTTTCCCCCGGCGAGGACTCCAAGAAAGCCATCGCCGCGCTCTACCATTTCACCGAGTGCGAGCAGTCGTTGAGCGTGCGCCCCATCGTCATCCGCGACAGCCGGCCGGTGGAGATGAGCGTGGACGACATCCTGCGCGAGAACACCCGGCAACTCTCCGAAACCCTGCGCGCCGAACTGGCGATGCGGCGCGAGGAGCTTGCCGAGAACATCCACAGCCGCACGCTGGCGCAAATCTTCATCGAGGAGCGCCTCTACAAGAACATTGAGAAGTGCGAAACCTACGAGGCCGTGCAAACGACGGTGTTGAAAGGGGTAAGCAAGTTCCGCCACCAGCTCCACCGCGACGTGACGACGGAGGACGTGGAACGACTCCTCGGGCTGCCCATCAAGCGCATCTCGCGCTTCGACCTCCAGCAGAACCAGCACGACATCGAGAAAATGATGGCCGAGTTAGACGAAACGGAGGACCACCTCAAGAACCTCACGCGCTACGCGGTCAACTACTTGAAAAACCTCCACAAGCTCTACGCCAAGACCTATCCGCGGTTGACCCGGATCACGGCGTTCGAGGAAACCAGCGCCCGCGAGCACGCCATCCGCAACCTGCCGATGGCCTACGATAAAGTCCGCGGCTACCTCGGTCACGGCGTCCGGGGCGAGGGCATCGAGCCCGCATTCCTTTGCTCCGAGTTGGACCGGGTGCTCACCGTCCACGGCGACGGCGCTTACAAGGTCCTGCCACCGCCGGAAAAGCTGTTCGTGGACCGCGACCTGTTGCACTACAGCATCCACGACCGCGAGCGGATTTTCACCGTGGCCTACAGCGCGGGCGGCACGTTGTATGTGAAGCGTTTCAACTTCGGCGGCGCCGTGATGAACAAGGACTACCGCTGCGTGCCGGAGAAGGCGAAGATCGTGCTCTTCACGGCCGAACCGCTGGATAAACTTTACATCAAGTATAAGCCCCACCGGGTGACGAGCGTTTCCCCGCGCACGCGGCACGGCGGCCTGCGACCCGCGCCGCCGGACGAGCAAACGATTGACCTCGCCGGCGTCCCCGTGCAGAACCCGAAAACCCTCGGGCAATCGCTCAGTCACCGGCCGGTCGAATACATCCGCACCGCCCGGCCCCGCGGTTGGCCGGACCAGACGGGCGCCGCGCCGCTGGGACCGCTATTCGGATAAAGATGCGCCGGAGGGGCAGGCCCTCGCACCCCCGGATTTGCCTTTGGTGACGCGCGAACCGGCCCGCCAGCGATGCCACGCTGGGAAATGGCTCACGGCCCCCCCCTCGGCGAATGGGCGTGCCGTTGCGGGCAATCTCAGGGGTGCAAGGGCCTGCACCCCTCCAACACGCTTAGTTAAACTCCAGCGGCGGCGGTTTTTCCACCTGCACCGGGCGACGGTTCGCCGCCTCCTGCTCGAAGGGTGAAACCGCCTGCGCGCGGCGAACCTCGCGCTCCGGGGTGGCGGCGGGCACCGCGGCGGGCGGGTTAGCCGCGTCCGCCCCCCCGACGCCGTTGTTGTTCCCCCCGGCCGCCGCTGCCGCGGTGAGGTCCCCGGGCGCGGGCACCGGGGCCGGGGCGGGCTGGAGCGTGCCGTAGGGGTCGCGGTCGTCGTCGAGGATGGTGTGGGACTTGGGCTGGATGGGCTGAAATTGGGAAAGGTCCACCGCGCTCTCGGCCCGGCGGGCGTTGGGCAAGGTGCCGCCCTTGTTCACCCGGTTCACCCCGAAGCCGGTCAGGGCCAGGGTGCCCTTCGCGCCCACCGCGTGCAGGGAGCACGGGCGCTTGGGCACCTGCGCGGGGGTGAGGTAGTCAAAGTAAGTGGTGCGGCGGCGCTCGCCGTTGACCGTCTCGAAGCAGCGGTCGGTGGCCTGCTCCCCGCTCTCGGCGCAGAGCTCGATCCGGCGCAATCCCTTCGGGTGGTTCACGTCCCGCGAGGGGTTCGCGGCGTGGGCGGCGTTGATGACCTGCACCCAGACGGGCAGGCACAGGTCGCCGCCGAAGGCCCCGCGGTAGATCGGCGTGCGGGCGCCGTCAAAGCCCATCCACACGGCGCACGTCACCTCGGAGTCGTAGCCGCAGAACACCGCGTCGGTGAACCCGTAGGCCGTGCCCGTCTTGCCGCCGACACCCACGGTCGGTTTGAGGCCCAGGCGGGTCGTGGCGGCCTCGGCCGTGCCCCACTTGAGGCTCTCGGCGAGGGCGTTGTGCACCTGGTAGGCCGGGTTTTCGTCCATCACCCGGGCACGAGGGCCGGATTTGGTCTGGAAAACGACGTTGCCCTCGTTGTCCTCGATCTTGGCGACGATGAACGGGGCAGCCGGGCGCCAGCCCCCGTTGGGGAAGGCGGTGTAGGCCATCGTCAACTCGCCCAGGGAGACCTCGCTGGCGCCGAGGAACGTGGCCGGGTATTCCCGCACGGTGCTGGCGAAGCCGGCGCGCTGGGTCAGGGCGAGGACGTCCTTGAGGCCGACCTCGTTGCCGACGCGCACGGTGGCGGCGTTCTTGCCCTTGGCCAGGGCGACGGTGGCCGCGAGGGGACCCTCATACCGGTTGTCGGCGCGCTCGACGCCCCACTCGCCGAGGATGCCGGTCTCGCCGCCGATCATCACCTGCCGGTTGTCAATGTTCTGGTCGAGGAACACCGCGTTGGGCGACGTGCCCCGCTGGTAGGCGGCGGCGAAGACCAGCGGGGTAAACGCCGTGCCCATCGGTCGGCGGGCCGTCGGGGAGGTGGCGCGGTTGTATTCGGAGTGTTTGAAGTCCCGCCCGCCGACGACGGCCAGGATGCCGCCGGTGGTGTTGTCGAGGGTGAGCAGGGCGCCCTGGAGGTAGGCGGGGTCCTTGAGGTTTTCGTGAACGTTGGGGGCCTGGGCGTCGGGAGTCTTGGCGGCGACGGCCTGGACGCGCCGTTCCTCTTCCTTGAACTGCTGGGCGTAGGCGGCGTAGGTCGGGTGGTTGAGCGCCTGGAAGGCGGGGTGGCGCTCGGTGTTGTCCAACGCCTGCCGGAGCGCGGTTTCCGCGGTGCGCTGGAGGTCGTTGTCCACCGTGGCGTAAATCCGGTAGCCGCGGGAAACGGCGTCGTCGGCGCCGACCTGCGCGATGACGGCCTGGC
>CAXTFX010000348.1:0-5226 GCA_964243185.1 uncultured Chthoniobacterales bacterium | reverse complement strand
CGGAGCCACGTCAACGACGCCGGCTTCTGGCTGGTCAAGGAATACTTCGGCCCCTCGGTGGCCGACACCTTCAAGACCTGGACGCTCATGGAAACGCTCATCGCCGTCGGCGGCCTGGCCCTGAGCCTGCTGGCGGCGACGGTAGTGGGGTGAGCGTCCGGGAGTCCAGGGACCGGGAGGAGCCGCCCGCGCGCCCTCGGCGTGACCCCCGGGCGGCGAGAACCCCGCGGAAATCCCGTGACACACCCGCGTGCCGGGGATACCGGAGAGGGGCCCGGCGCTTCCCCCCAGGTTCCGCGCATGGGCAACCTCCCCCCGTCGGCGGTCCCGCCCCGCGTCCCCGGCGGCCCCGCGCGCCGCGCCCCCCGCCGTTCCCGGTCCACCCCGCCAGAAACCATGGAAATCGCCCCCTCCCCCTCGCCCGAGAACCGCCGCCAACGCTGGTTCCAGCTCATCGTCGGCGTCGCCGCGATGGTGGCGACCGCCAACCTGCAATACGGCTGGACGCTCTTCGTGGAACCCATCCGCGCGCGGTTCGGCTGGTCGAACCCGGACCTCCAGTTCACCTACTCCGCCTTCATCCTCGCCCAGACCTGGCTGGTGCCGGTGGTCGCCTACTTCGTGGACAAATCCGGCCCGCGCGTCGTGCTCCTCCTCGGCTCCGTGCTGGTGACGGCCTCCTGGGCGATCTTCTCCGGGGCGACCTCGCTGACGGTGTTCTACCTCGGCGGCCTCGTGGGCGGGATCGGCGCGGGCATGGTCTATATCACCAGCGTGGGCAACGCCCTGAAGTGGTTCAGCGACCGGCGCGGGTTCGCGGCGGGGGTGACCGCGGCGGCCTACGGGGGCGGGGCGGCGCTGACGGTCACGCCCATTTACAACATGATCGCCCGTAGCGGCTACCAGCACACCTTCCTGGTGTTCGCGCTGATCCAGGGCGCGGTGATCCTGGCGGCCGGCCTGTGCATCCGGGTGCCGCCCCCGGAGGTTCCCCGGGCCGCCGGCTGGCCGCACGCCGGCGCCCCCGTGGCCGGCGCGGCGGCGACGCCGGCGCGGAACTATTCCCCCGGCGAGGTGCTGCGCTCCCCGTTGTTCTGGCTGCTCTACGTGATGTTCGTCGGCATGGCCGCGGGCGGCCTGATTACCGACGCCCAGATGGGACCCATCGCCAAGGGCGCCGGCATTGACAAATCGCCCGTGGCCTTCCTCGGGCTGTTCACGATGGCGGCCCTCCCGCTCGCCCTCCAGATGAAGGGCGTGCTCAACGGGGTCTCGCGCATCTTCTTCGGCTGGACCTCGGACTCGGTCGGGCGCGAGTTGACCATGTTCGTGGCCTTCGCCGCGCAGGGACTCGCGGTGTGGCTGATGGTCTCCTTCATCAACCGCCCGGGGTATTTCGTGCTGTTTTCGGCCCTGGTGTTCTTCACCTGGGGCGAGATTTTCTCGCTGTTCCCGGCGATCTCCGGCGACCTGTTCGGCAAGCGGTTCGCCACCACGAACTACGCGCTCCTCTACACCGCCAAGGGCACGGCCTCCCTGCTGGTGCCGTTGAGCGGTTACCTGCGCCAGACCACCGGGAGCTGGTGGCCGATCTTCTCCGCCGTCATCGTCCTGAACATCCTCGCGGCGGTCCTGGCGTGGTTTGTCCTGCGCCCGCTGGCGCGACGCTGGAAGGCGCGGACCGCGGAAACGCCGGGGCTGCCCCCCGTGGTCGCCCGCCCCGCCCCGGCGGTTTGATTCCCCGGCGCAACTGCTAACCCGTCTGACTCCCCCATGCCCACCGATCCCCGCACCCAGACCGTCCTCGACCTCCTCGCCGGCGCGCCGGACCACCCCGCGCTCGCCGCCCCGGACCGGCCCGCGCTGACCTACCGCCAACTCCGCGAAAACGTCACCGCCCTGGCCGCCCGCCTCAACGCCCTCGGCCTCGGCCGCGGGGACCGCATCGCCGTGGCGATGAACAACGGGCCGGAGATGGTCGTCACCTTCCTGGCCGCCGCGATGTGCGGCACCGTCGCCCCGCTGAACCCGAAGTATAAGCAGGACGAGTTCGCCTTCTACTACGAGGACACCGCGGCCCGCGCCCTGGTCGTCCTGCCCGGCACGCTCCCGCCCGCCCTCGCCGCCGTGCGCCCGGGCATGACGCTCATCGAGGCCGTCGCCGATCCCGCCGCGGGCACCCTCGCCTTCCATGCCGTCCGCGACGCCCGGCCCGAGCGCCCGGTGGAACTGGCCCGGCCCGACGACTTCGCGATGATCTTGCACACCAGCGGCACCACCAGCCGGCCCAAGCGCGTGCCCATCCGCCACCGCAACCTCGCCGCCTCCGCCCGCAACATCGCGGAAACGTGCGCGCTCTCCCCCGCCGACAAGACGCTCTGCGTCATGCCGTTGTTCCACATCCACGGCCTCTCCGCCTCCATGCTGGCGACCTTCGCCTCCGGCGGCACCGTGGTCTGCCCGGCGGGCGGGTTCGACGCCCTCAAGTTCTGGGGGATCGTGGATGCCTTCAAGCCGACGTGGTATTCCGCCGTCCCGACCATGCACCAGATGCTCCTGGCCCGGTCGGAGAACAACCAGGCCGTCATCCGGGCCAACCCGTTCCGCTTCATCCGCTCCTCCTCCGCGCCGCTGCCCGCCGTGGTCATGGAACGGATCGAGGCCGCGTTCGGCGCCCCCGTCCTGGAATCCTACGGCATGACCGAGGCCGCGCACCAGATGGCCTCCAACCCGCTGCCGCCGCGCCCGCGCAAGCCCGGCAAGGTCGGCGTCGGCTTCGGCGTGGAGGTCGCCATCATGGACGACGCCGGCCACCTGCTCCCCCGGGGCGAGGTCGGCGAGATCGTCATCCGCGGCGAGAACGTCGTGGACGGCTACGAGAACAACCCCGAGGCCAACGCCAAGGCGTTCACCGACGGCTGGTTCCGCACCGGCGACCAGGGGGTGCAGGACGAGGACGGCTACCTCCAGCTCACCGGCCGGCTCAAGGAGCTCATCAACCGCGGCGGCGAGAAGATCAGCCCCCTGGAGATTGACGACGTCCTCCTGCGCCACCCCGGCGTCGCCGAGGCGCTGGCCTTCGCCGTGCCGCACCGGTCCTACGGGGAGGACGTTCACGCCGCCCTCGTGCTCCGGCCCGGCCACGCCGTGGACGAGCGCGAGATGAAGGCCCACTGCGCCGGGCTGCTGGCCGAGTTCAAGGTCCCCCGCCGCTTCCACCTGCTGCCGGAAATTCCGCGCGGCGCCACGGGCAAGCTCAAGCGCATTGACATGGCCAAGCTGCTGGGGCTGACGGGCGAGTGAGCCTACAGAGCAATCCTCCCATGAAGATCTGCATCGTCGGCGCCGGGGCCATCGGCGGCTACCTCGGCGCGAAGCTCGCCCTGGCCGGGGAGGACGTGACGCTCATCGCCCGCGGCCCGCACCTCGCGGCCATGCAACGCGACGGCCTGAAACTCGTCATGGCCGACGGCTCCGAGCACGTCGCCCGGAACGTCCGCGCCACCGAGAGCTTCGGTGAAGCCGGCCCGCAGGACTTCGTGCTGCTGACCCTGAAAACGCACAGCGTGCCCGGCGTCGCCCCGGCGATGCGGGCGCTCTACGGTCCCGACACGGCGGTCCTGACGGCGCAGAACGGCGTGCCCTGGTGGTATTTCCGCCGGCACGGCGGCGACCTGGAGGGCCGGCGGCTGGAGTCCGTGGACCCCGGCGGGGTGATCGAGGCGAACCTGGAGGTGGACCGCGTCATCGGCTGCATCGTGTATCCGGCGACCGAGTTGGCCGCGCCGGGCGTGGTCCGGCACATTGAGGGCGACCGCTTCAGCCTCGGGGAGATTGACGGGCAGAAGACGGAGCGCATCCAGCGGCTCGCGGCCACGCTCCAACGCGCCGGGTTCAAGGCCCCGGTCCGGCGGGAGATCCGCTCCGAAATCTGGGTCAAAGTCTGGGGTAACGCCGTGCTCAACCCCCTTTCCGCGCTCACGGGCGCCACGCTGGTGGACATGTGCACGGACCCGCTCACCCGCGAGCTGATCCGCGCCGGCATGACCGAGGCCCTGCAAATTGCCGAGAAACTCGGGATCGAGTTCGGCGTGAGCCTGGAGCAACGCATCGAGGGCGCGGCCCGGATCGGCGCGCACAAAACCTCCATGCTCCAGGACATCGAAACCCGGCGCCCGACGGAGGTGGACGCCATCGTCGGCGCGGTCATCGAGCTAGGCCGTTTCACCGGGGTGCCCACGCCGCACATCGCCTCGCTCTACGCCGCGACCAAGCTGCGGGAGCGCACGGTGCGGGGGACGTGAATCCTCCGGGCGCGTTCCCCCGTCCCCGTCGCCGCCTCCCCCGAACGGCGGAGTCCGCGCTCCCCCCACGCCGGGAGAAATAAACCCGCCGCTTGCCGCGTGGCGGACGGGGCCGGCCGTCCGTTAGGCTCCTGGACGACGCCCGCGGCCATTGCTGCCGGCGTCGGGATCGCCTAACGCACCCATGCCCACGCCCAACCCCAACCGCTTCCTCGAACGCCTGACGGCCGACAACGCCGCCATGCTCCTCATCGACCACCAGACCGGCACCATGCTCGGCGTGCAGGACATCCGCCTGGACCAGTTTCGCTCCAACGTGCTCGCCCTGGCCGAAACCGCCCGGACCCACGGCCTGCCCACCGTGCTGACCGCTTCCTACGCCGAGGGTCCCAACGGTCCGCTCATGCCCGAGCTGCTCGCCATGTTCCCCGACGCGCCCTACATCGCCCGGCCCGGCATGATCAACGCCTGGGAGGACCCGCGCTTCGTGGCGGCCGTGGAGAAAACGGGCCGCCGCAAGCTCATCATGGCCGGGGTGACCTCCGACGTGTGCCTCATGTTCCCGGCCCTTTCCGCCGTGGCCGCGGGCTACGACGTTTACTGCGTGTATGACGCCTCCGGTTGCTGGGACCTCATCAGCGAGCTGACCGCCTCCATGCGGATGGTCCAGGCGGGCTGCATCGTGCTCAACTGGGCGGCCGTCGCCGCCGACCTCCAGAGCGACTGGCGCCGACCGACCGCGGCGGGCACGCTGGCGACCTTCGGCCAGCACCTGCCGTTCTACTCCATGCTCTCCAACAACCAGGAGGCCGTGCGCCGGGAAAAGGCCAAGGCGTGACCTCCGCCGTCCCCTCCGCCCGACCCCGCTTCAGTCCAACCCGATAAACCACATCCACCAAACCCATTACCCATGAACCTACCA
>CAXTFX010000347.1:0-5227 GCA_964243185.1 uncultured Chthoniobacterales bacterium | reverse complement strand
ACATCGCCCCCGGCATCAAGAGCAACGTGAACCGGACCGGGACGGGCGGCGGGTAACTCCTAAAGGACGGGCGGGAGACGGACTCCTGCCCCCCGCCGACAGACCGCGGCTGGGTCAGGCCGCCGAGCGCCCGAGGTAAGCCGCCTGCACCCGCGGGTCGCCCTTGAGTTGGGCGGCGGGTCCCTCCACCTCGATGCGCCCGTGCTCGATCACATAGCCGTAATCCGCCACGCCGAGGGCGCGGTAGGCGAGCTGCTCCACCAGCAACATGGTCAACCCCCGCTCCTTGAGGGCCGCGAGTTGGCGGAACACCTCGTCAATAATGATGGGCGCCAGCCCCATCGAGGGTTCATCGAGCAACAGCACCTTCGGGCGGAGCATGAGCGCGCGGCCGATGGCCAGCATCTGCTGTTCGCCGCCCGAGAGCGTCCCGGCGAGCTGGGTCCGGCGCTCGCCCAGCCGCGGGAAGGTCTGGTAAATGCCCTCGATCTCCGTCATCAACTCGGCGCGCTTGGTCTTGCCCGCGCGCGTGTAGGCGCCCAGCAGCAGGTTGTCCTCCACGCTCTGGTCCGGGAACACCCGGCGGTTCTCCGGGACGTGCGCCAGGCCCGCGCGGGCGACGAGGTGCGGTTTCTGCCCGAGCACGGACGCGCCGCCGAGGAAGACCTCCCCGCCCGGCAGCGGCTTGAGCAGACCCGACACCGTCCGCAGCAGCGTCGTTTTCCCCGCCCCGTTCGAGCCGATAACGCAGACGAGCTTGCCCTCGGGCACGTTCAACGAGACGCCCTGGAGCGCGCGGACGGGGCCGTAGGAGACGGAGAGGTTGCGAATTTCGAGCATAAGGAGGTGCCCGCGGAACACGCGGAACACGCGGAAAAAGCGAGAAGATCCAACTCCTCCATATTCTGCGTGTTCCGCGTGTTCCGCGGGCTATTTCAGGCGGTCAGTTCTTCGGCCGGCGCGCCGAGATACGCGGAAATCACCCGGGCGTCCCGCTGGATTTCCGCGGGGGGGCCGGCGGCGATCTTCTGGCCGAAGTCGAGCACCGTGATCCGATCCGAGACGTTCATCACGAGGTCCATGTGGTGCTCGATGAGCAGGATGCTCAGGCCCGCGGCCTTGATCCGGCGGATGATGGCGTCCACGTCCTCGATCTCCCCGCTGGTCAGGCCCGCGGCCGGTTCGTCCAGGAGGATCAACGCCGGGTCCTGCGCCAGGGCGCGGGCGATCTCCAGCAGGCGTTGTTTGCCGTAGGGCAGGTTGCGCGCGCGCTCCGCGGCGAGGTCCCCCAGCCCGACGAAGTCCAGCAGGAGCTGCGCCCGGCCGCGGGCGGCGCGCTCCTCGCGGCGGGCGCGGGCCGTAGCCAGCAGGACCCCGAGCAGACCGACCTTGGCGAAGGTGTGGTGCAGGCCGACGACGACGTTGTCCAACACGGTCATGTCCCCGAACAGGGCCACGTTCTGGAACGTCCGCGCGATGCCCGCGCGCGAGATACGGTCCGGGACCAAGCCGGCCGTGGGTTGGCCGGCGAAGAGCACGCGCCCCGAGGTTGGCCGGTAAACGCCGGTGAGCAGGTTCACCGTCGTGGACTTGCCCGAGCCGTTCGGGCCGATCAGCGCGTGGACCTCGCCGGGGCGCACGTCCAGGTCGAGCTGGTTGACGGCGACGAGGCCGCCGAAGCGGATGGTGAGCGCCTCCGTCACCAGCAGCGCCGGGGTCGCCGCGGCGGTGTCGGCGGCGGCCGGCGTCATGGGCCGAAGATAGAGCGCCTGCACCCCGAGCGCGGCGGCGTCCCGACGCGCGGCGTCGGGCGACGCGGCGCCGTGGGTGTCGCCGGGCCGGTCGGGACGCAGACCCGCGGGCAGAACGCGCCGGGCCACCCCCCGGAACAGGCCCACCACCCCGCCGGGCAGGAAGAACAGCGTGAACAGAAGCAGCACGCCGAAGAACAACTGCTGGTAGGCGGCGAACTGGATGACCGTGTCCGGCCCCAACCGCACCTCCGGGGCGTGCAGGAGGAAATCGGGCAGATACACCGCCACCAACGCCCCGAGGATGTTCCCGGCGATGGAGCGCGTCCCGCCGAAGATCAACATGATCAGGAACAGGATGGACAAGGTCAGGGTGAACGTTTCCGGCCCGCAGTAGCGGGTGATGTGGATGAACAGCGACCCCGCCAACCCGGCCAGGACCGCGGAGAGCACGAACGCCGCCAGCTTGAAGTGGTAACGGCTGATCCCGGAGCACTCCGCGGCGAGGGCGTTCTCCTTCAGCGCCTCGAAGGCCCGGCCCCAGTAGCTCGTCACCAAGCGGTGCTTGCCCAGCAGCGCCAGGAGCATCACCGGGTAGGCCAGGTAGTAGAAATTGTTCCCGTCTAGGTTGACCGGACCGAAGCGCAGGCGCGGGATTTCGCGGATGCCCTGGGTGCCGTTGGTCAGCCCGACGCTCTCGTTGATGACCGTCTGGATGATGATGCCAAACGCGATGGTCGCCACGGCGAGATACGGCCCGCTCAGCCGCAACGCCGGCACCCCCAGGAGCAGCCCGAACACGGCCGTCAACGCGAGGGCCGCCGGCACGGTCGCCAGCCACGGCCAGTGCAGCTTGGAAACCAGGATGGCCGAGGTATAGGCCCCCACCGCGAACAGCCCCGCGTGACCGACGGACACATCCCCCGAGTAGCCCACCACCAGGTCCAACCCGGCGAGGAGGATCACATAGACGCAGGCCGAAGTCAGCACGCTGCGGACGATGTATTCGTTGCGCGTGAGCAAGGGCACGAACAGGCAAACCCCCGCGAGAACCCAGGGAAAGAGCCGGCGGAGCAGGTGCATGGGGGCAAATGTTGGGGCAACGAACGCGACGGCGACTCAGACTTTACGGACGGTGCGCTTCCCGAAAAGCCCCGCCGGGCGGACCAGCAGGATCAGGATCAAGAGCAGGAAACCGGGCGTGTCCTTGTAACCCGTGGACAGGTAGCCCCCCGAGAGCCTCGGCAGATACGTCGCCGCGAACTGCTCGCTCAACCCCAGGATCAGCCCGCCGGCGACCACGCCCATCCCGCTTTGCAGCCCCCCGATGATGGCCGCGGCATACGCCTTCGTGCCCAGGAGCAGACCCATCCCCGGCCCGACCAGCCGCACCTCGGGGCCGACGAGCACCCCGGCCACGGCCGCGATGGCGGAGGAAATGACGAAGGACAGCGTGATGATCCGGGCCACCGGGATGCCCATCAACGCCGCCGCGTCCCGGTCGGCCGCCACGGCGGTGACGGCTTTGCCCAGGATCGAGCGCCGGCGGAAAATCTCGAACGCCGCCATGATGACCACCGCCGCCCCGATGATGAGCAGCTCCTGCGGGGGCACCCGCACGCCGCCGACCACGAGCGGCTGGCTGCCCAGGGGGGCGCGGAAGGGCACGTCGTCCGTCCCCCAGATGCGCTCCGCGCCGTTCCGCGCGACGATGCCCAGGGCCACGGTCGCCAGGATCCACGACACCGTCGAGCCGGTTCGCAGGGCCGGCCGGATGGCGATCTGCTCCAGGACGATGCCCAGCAACCCGCCCAGCACGAGCGCCCCGAGCAGCGCCACCCCGTAGGGTAACTTGTAGCCGGTGAACAGGGTCAGCCCGACCAGGCCCCCGAGCATGAGGAAATCCCCCTGCGCGAAGTTGATCGTCCGCGAGGTGGAGAACGTGATGTTGTAGCCGAAGGCCAGCAGGGCGTAGATCATCCCCAGGGCCACCCCGCTGAGGACGAGTTGGAAGAAGTTGCTCATGCGATGTTTCGGAGGGACGACCTCCGCGTCGTCCGCCGTTTTCGATTTCGACACGCTTCCCAAGACGGCGGACGACACGGAGGTCGTCCCTCCGAAGGCGCTGACTACTTCTTCTGCGGCTGCACCTGCCCGCCCTGGATTTCGCCCACCATGACCTGATCCTTCTTGATGGCGTCGTGGTCCGACGCCGTGAAGGGCTTCTGGAAGGTGGCGATGACGCCTTCATACGGCTGGCGGAGGTCCTCCAGCGCCGCCTTCACCTTGGTCCCGTCCGTGTCCCCCGCCTGGGCGATGGCGGCGGCCAGCAGCTTCATCGAGTCGTAGCCCTGCGCGGCGGCCACGGCCACGGGGATGCGGTCGTTGGCGGGCTTGAACTTCTTCACGTAGGCGTCCACGAACGCCTTGGACTTCGCGCTGCCCGCCCCGTTCTGGATAAAGGTCTGCGGCATGAGCGTGCCGTTGCCGTTCGGCCCGGCGTTATCAATGAAGTTGCTCATGCCCAGGGTCCAACCGCCGATCATGGGCACCTTGTAACCCAGCTTCTCCATGCTGTTCGCCACCGACGCCAGCTCCGGGCCGATGCCCCAGACCAGCAACGCCTCCGCCCCGGCCGCGCGGGCCTCCTGCAACTGCGGGGTCATGTCCGTGTCCTTGATGTTGAACTTGCCGTCATACACCGGTGTCACCCCGCGCTTGGTCAGTTGGGCCAGCAGCGCCGTGCGCCCGCTCTGGCCGTAGTTGGTGGAATCGCAGAGGAGGGCGACCTTCTTGAAGCCCTTCCGGTCCACCACGTCCGTGGCCACGAGGTCGGACTGGACGGTGTCGTTGGCCCGCAGCCCGAAGAGGTAATTGCCCGCGTCGCCGAATTCCTTGAAACCGGCGTTGACGTCGGCGCCCGCGGAGACGTTAACGAGGTAGGGCACCTTGGCCTCGACCGGCACGCGGTAGGATGCCTGGAAGACGCCGGTGTTCGTCGGCCCGAGCAGGGCGACAACCTTCTCGTTGGAGATCAGGTCCTGCATCCGCTGGGAGCCCACGCTGGGGTTCGCCTCGTCGTCCCGCTCGACCAACTGGACCTTGCGCCCGCCCAGCAGGCCGCCGGCGTTGTTGATCTCCTCCGCGGCCAGCCGCACCCCGTCGCGCATGGATAACCCCATCGGGGAGGATCCCCCGCTGAACGGGCTCAACACGCCGACCTTGATCGGCTCGCCCGCCGCGGCGGGAGCGCCGGGGGCGGGGCCGGCACCGGCGCCGGGCGCGGTGGTCTTGTTGTTGTCGCACGCGGCGAGGCCGAGGGCGAGGAGGAACGCGGTGGCGAGTAACCGGGGGGTCTTGATCATGGGTGCAGGGGGAAACGTGCCTGGGCTCAACGCTGCTCGTAAGGGGCGGCGCCCGCGACGACCGGCGACGACGGCCGGGTCTCCATCGCCAACTTCGGGTGGTTGCCGAGC
>CAXTFX010000346.1:0-5234 GCA_964243185.1 uncultured Chthoniobacterales bacterium | reverse complement strand
CCCCCGGCGCCGACCGTTTCCGGCAGGTCCACGCTGGCGGACAGGACGCGCTCCAGCTCGAGCGCTTCCCCGCCGGCGTTGACCAGCCGGACGGAGCGGGCCAGCGCGTCGTGGTCGCGGAACACGGTGTAAAACAGCTCCACGCGCAGCCCCGTCGGCGCGTCGGCGAGGTCCACGCGCAGGGTCGTGGCCTCGGCGTCGTTCTCCGCGTAAGTCGCCGGCAGCCCCTCCAGGCGCGGCTTGCCCGGGAGGATCGCGTGCCCCGCGAAGCGCAGGTCCAGCACGCGCCCGCCGTCCGCCGGCCGGGTGACGACCAGGGCGGGCAGCCGTCGGTCCGTGCTCCCGGTCACGGGGAGGTCCTGCGGCAGCACGTCCAGGGAGAAATCCACCCGGCCGGGGTCCGCCGGGTTCGCCGCGAAAACCCGCCGGGTGTGGACAATCGTCCCAGCCAGCCCCGCGCCGGAGCGCAGGCGGGGACCCCAGTAGAGGTGTGCCAGATGGCCCTCGGGCAACGCGCGCAGGGCGTAGGAGAAGCCGGGACCGTGGAGGAGGAGTAGCCCCTCGGCGGGGCAGAATTCGATGGCGGGCATGGTGGCCGCCAACGGGAGCCGTGCCGGGCGTGTCGGTCAAGGGGCGCCCTCCGTGGAAACGAGCGGTGGGTGCGGCGGCGACTTGGGGGTTTGGAGCCGCCAGAAGCCGTCGGACGGAGGCAGGTTGAACGACGACTACCGCGACGGGTGCGCGGGTCCCAAGCGAAAAAGGCGCTGCCACAAGAAGGCGCTCGCGCGATCCTCGGGTTATGCTGCTGGCGTGGTGTTGCGCTGGAACTGCTCGTAGGCAGTGGTGACGGCGCGCGTGACCATCTCGCAGGCCAGGTCCGGCACGGTCGGGAACAGGGCAATCGCGCGCTGGGCAATCGCCACAATCTGCTCGCGCCACTCGGGGTGACGCCGCCAGAAGTGCGTCTCGCCGCCAAGCACGCTGACCAACAAATCGCAGGGGTAGTAAGCGCCCTCGGCGAACGGGTCGGCGTGCAGGCGCTCCAAAGCCAGCGGCATGAGGTGCTCCAAGCCGATGTTCTGGCCGATGGTGACGCGCAGGTCCTCCACCGTGAAATCGCACGGCGCGACGCGACGGAGACGGTGGCACTCGGTGACAAGGTGCGAGTGCCAGTTCGGCTCACCCCAGTCTCGGCCGTCGAGTTGCTGAAGGGTTTTGTCGCGGTCGAACTGACCCATATCTATCAGCAGCCTAACCAGAAGTAAGCGAACCAAGGTCGCATTAGCCGGTGGCTGAACGCTTTCGGCGAGATAACACCGAAGGAGGCGGGGAACGAGCGACACCAACGGTCGTCCCTCCGAGAACCTATGCCCGGCTCTTAACGAAACGGCCGCCGCCACGCTTGGCGCCGCTCGCGTTGCTGCTGCCGCGGGGGCGCGGTTTTCCCCCGGGCTTGCCGCCGGCCCCGCCGGGGGCGGCGTCGCTGGCGCGGGGGGGGAACTCGAAGACGACTTTGCCCTTTTCCAGCTTGAGGAACGCCGAGAAAGGCTTGCCGGCGCGGGATTTCTTGGAGACGAACTTCGTCAGCAGGTCCGTCTTGCCCTCGGCGAGCAGCTTGACGGCCTGGTCGGGAGGGATTTCCTGTTGGAGGATCACCTTGCCCATGCGGAACGTGCATTCCCGCTTGGCATCCACGGCCCGCTCGCAGGCATACTGCGTCTCAAACTCATAGACCTGGCCCTGTTTGCACACGGGGCATCCGTGCAGGGGGGTCTTGGCGGCGAGGTCCTCGGGGGAGGAGCCTTCGATGGGTTCGGAGTCGGGGAAGTTGAACTCGGCCTTGCCCTCGGGACCGAGCTTGATTTTGGCGGAGAACGTCCGGCCCGTCTTGGAGCGGAAACCGTCCAGCGGGCCGATCTCCTTTTCTTTTAACAGGGCTTCGACCTCCGCGGGCGCGAAACCGCGGCCGGCCATCGTTTTCCAGAAGAAGTAGTCGCAGGACGAGCAGCGGTAGCCGCGGTATTCGCCCTTCAACGGGCGGGCGCCGCACTTGGGGCACTGCACGTCAAGTTCGCCGAAGTTGCCCTCAATGGTGTCTCCCTCGTAGCTTCGGGCGCGCTCGACGATGTCGCGCGTCAGGTCGCGGATGCCGGTCATGAAGACGTCCCGGCGCAACCCCCCGGCTTCCATCTGCTTGAGCTGGCTCTCCCATTCGCCGGTGAGTTCCGGCTTGGTCAGGGCGTCCACGCCGAGGGCACGGAGTAGCGTGATGAGCGTGGCGCCCTTGGGCGTGGCGTGGAGTTCGCGGCCGGCGCGGAGGATGTATTCGTCCTTCAATAGACCCTCGATGACGGCGGCGCGGGTGGCCGGGGTGCCGAGGCCCTTGGCGGACATGGCGGCGCGCAGTTCCTCGTCGTCCACGAGCTTGCCGGCGCCTTCCATCGCGGAAAGCAGGGTGGCCTCGTTGTAGTGCGCCGGGGGCCGGGTCTGGAGTTCGCGGGCTTCGATGTCGACGACCCGGGCGGCCTCGCCCTGGGTGACGGGGCAGAGCTCGTCGTCGCTGTCCGCGGCCTGGCCGGTCGCGGCGGCGGCGGTGCGGCCATAAACGGCCATCCAGCCGGGGTCCACGATGATCTTGCCCTCGGTCTTGAAGCTTTCCCGTTCGACCACGGTGACGCGGGTCGTGACCTCGAACTGCGCGGCCGGGTAGAACACGGCGATGAAACGGCGGGAAACGAGGTCGTAAAGTTTCTGCTCCGCTTCGTCCAGGTTAGCGGGCTGTTTCCCGGTCGGGATGATGGCGTTGTGGTCGGAAACCTTGGCGTTGTCGAACACGCGCCGGTTCATGCGCACCCAGCCGGCGGCGAGGGCCTTCTTGGCGTGCTTGAGCAGCGTGGGGTCCGCGAAAGCGCCGAGCGCTTCCTTGACCTGCCCGAGGTAATCCTCCGGCAGGTAACGGCTGTCGGTGCGGGGGTAGGTGAGGGCCTTGTGCTTTTCGTAAAGCGCCTGCGCGACCTGAAGCGTGCGCTTGGCGCTGAAGCCGAACCGGCCGTTGGCCTCCCGCTGGAGGGTGGTCAGGTCGTAGAGAAACGGCGGAAGCTGCGAGGTCGGCTTCTTCTCCTCGGTGACGACGCCGGTCTTGCCGCGGCATTTGTCGCGGATGGCGTCTGCCTTCTCCCCGTCGAACAGGCGCTCGGGGCGGGCATCCTCGTCGGCAGCCTTCTTGAAGGCGGGGTCGAACCAGCGGCCGTGGTATTGGCCGGCCTTGACGTCGAAGTCGGCGTGGACCTCGAAATACGTGCGCGGTTTGAAGGCGCGAATCTTCTCGTCGCGCTCGACCAGGATGGCCAGGGTGGGGGTCTGGACGCGGCCGACGGGGGTGAGCTGGAAGCCGCCGAGCTTGGAGTTGAACGCCGTCATGGCCCGCGTGGCGTTGATGCCCACGAGCCAGTCGCTCTCGGCGCGGGAAAACGCGGCCTTGGCGAGGGGCATCATGTCCTCGTCGGAGCGCAGGTGCCGGAAGGCGTCGCGGATGCTCTCCGCCGTCATAGACTGGAGCCACAGGCGGCGGATGGGTTTCTTGATGTCGGCGAGCTTGGCAAGGTAGCGGAAGATCAGCTCGCCCTCGCGGCCGGCGTCGCAGGCGTTGATGATCTCGCCGACGTCCTTGCGGTGCATCAGGCGCTTGAGGAGCTTGAAGCGGCCCTCGGCCTTGTCGTCAATGGGGGCCAGCTCGAACTCGTCGGGGATGACGGGCAGGGCGTTGAAGGTCCACTTGCCCGGCTTGCGCCCGCCGCCCTCGGCGACCTTGGCCGGCTCGCGCAGCTCGATCAGGTGGCCGATGGCGGAGGCGATGACGTATTGGTCGTTCTCGAAGTATTCGTCCTTCTTCTCGAAGCGACCCAGGGCGCGGGAAAGGTCGCCCGCAACGGAGGGTTTTTCGGCGATGACGAGGGCTTTAGGCATAACGCGACGGGTCGGGGAAGGGGGCGGACGTGGAAAACCGCGCCCAGCCGGCGCGACGGGAGCAACGGCCCGGAGGGGGCGGTTATAAGGCGGCCCGGACGTAGCTTTTGCCGGGCAACTGCCGGACGGCCCGCTTCAGTTCCAAGGCGAACAGGGTAGCCGAGACCTGCCCGGTTGGCAAACCGGAGCGCCGGATGATGAGGTCCACGGGCGTCTCGGTGGCGCCGGGCTCGAGCGTGGCGAGGACGGCGGTCTCGGTCGGCGTGAGCGGGGGGAGGGAGGCGGGAGACGTTGGATTTTGGGCTTCGGATTTACGGTTCTCTGCCGCGGGGGGCGGCCGTTGGAACTCACGTGGCGGTTCGTTCGCAGGCGCCCGTTGGAACGGCAACTGCATCAACTCGTCCAGCACGTCGCCCGCCTCGGTCACGAAGCGGGCGCCCTCCCGGAGCAGGCGGTTGGAGCCGCGGGCCTCGGGCCGGTCAACCTGGCCGGGGACGGCGAAGACGGTGCGGCCCTGCTCGACGGCCTGGTGGGCGGAGATCAGGGCGCCGGAGTTTTCCCCGGCTTCGACCACGAGCACGCCGCGGCTCAGGCCGGCGATGATGCGGTTGCGCATGGGGAACGTCTGCTTGTCCGGGCGCATGGTCATCGGGAACTCCGTGACGATGGCGCCCTTGCCGGCGGCGATGCGCTCGGCGAGGGCGAAGTTCTCCGGCGGGTAGATCGTGCCCAGCCCGCAGCCGAGGACGGCGACGGTGCGCCCCTCCGGCGCGGCCAGGGCGCCCTGGTGGGCCACGGTGTCAATCCCCCGGGCCAGGCCGCTGACGACCGTCCAGCCGGCCAGGGCGAGATGGTGGGAGAACCGCTTGGCGGTTTCCAGCCCGTAGAGGCTCGGCCGCCGCGAGCCGACGACGCCCACGGCCCGGGCGTCCTGCGCGGTGAGCTCGCCCCAAACGTAGAGGACGATGGGCGGGTCGTAGATTTCCTTTAACAACGCCGGGTAGGCCTCGTCCTCCAGGGTGATGGCGTGGACGCCGGCCTCCGCCATGCGGGCGAGCTCGGCGGGCAGGTCCACGTCCCGTTCCCAGCCCGCGATGCGCCGGGCCAGTTCCGGGCCGATGCCCTCGGCGGCCTGGAGGCGGTCCACGGGGGCGCGGAGAACGTTCTCCGGGGTGTCGAGCACGTTGAGCAGCCGCCGCAGGCGCACCGGTCCCATGCCCGAGATCAGGTTGAGCGCGAGGCAGGCTTCCAGGTGGGTCATGGCGGGG
>CAXTFX010000345.1:0-5235 GCA_964243185.1 uncultured Chthoniobacterales bacterium | reverse complement strand
GCACGGAGGTGGGCGACGGCGGGCGGGAGGCCGTCGCGACCGGTAGCGGCGGGTTGACGGGAGCCGCGGGCGGCGGGACGACCGCGACCGCGGCCGGGGCCGCCGGGGCGCCGTTGCCGTAGCTGTTCAACGAATCGTCCAACGGGAAGCTGCCGGCGTTGCGGCCCTGACCCTGGAAGCGCATGACCTCCACGGGGTCCGCGGCCTGCTGGCAATAGCGGCAGGCGCGGGCGGCGGGAACGGCGGCGACGCTGGCGAGCAGCGCGAGCGACACGGCGGCTTTCATGGGGGAGAACTAGCACATCCCGCCTTTTTCCGCGAGCCTCTCCTCGACCCCCGCGCCCCCGCGTTGGAGGGGCGCGCGTCCTACTTCGCCGCCAGCAGGCTCTTCCCCGTCATCTCCGCCGGCGGCGGCAGCCCGAGCATCGCCAGCAGCGTCGGCGCCACGTCGGCCAGGATGCCGTCGCGCACCGTGAAGTTCCCCGCGTCCGCCGCGACGTAGAGCCAGTGCACGAGGTTGGTCGTGTGCGCCGTGTTGGGGCTGCCGTCGGCGTTACGCAGGAACTCGCAGTTGCCGTGGTCGGCCGTGATGAACAGCTTGCCACCCAGGGCCAGCGTCCGCTCGACCACCTGCCGCACGCCGTCGTCCACCGTCTCGACGGCCTTGACCGCGGCGGCGACCACGCCCGTGTGGCCGACCATGTCGCCGTTGGCGTAGTTGAGGATCACCAGGTCGTATTGGTCCAGCGACTCCACGACCGTCCGCGTGACCTCCGCGGCGGACATCTCGGGTTGCAGGTCGTAGGTCGCCACCTTCGGCGAGGGGATGATCTTGCGGTCCTCGCCGGGGAAGGGCCGCTCCTCGCCGCCGTTGAAGAAATACGTGACGTGCGGGTATTTCTCCGTCTCGGCGATACGCAGTTGCCGCCGGCCGGCCGCGCCGACGACCTCGCCGAGGATCTGCGTCAACCGCTGCGGCCCGAAGGCGTGCGGGCAGCCGTAGCGCTCGTCGTATTGGGTCAACGTGACGTAGTGCACCCGCGGCCATTTCCCCCGGTCGAAGCCATCGAAATCCGGCTCCAGGAACGCCCGCGAAAGCTCCCGCCCCCGGTCCGAGCGGAAGTTGAAGAACAGCACCGCGTCCCCGTCGCGCACCCGCTCCTCGCCGGCCGGCGGCGGGGTGAAGACCATCGCGGGCATGAACTCATCGGTCGTCCCCTCGCTGTAGAGCGGCGCCAGGGCCTCGGCCGGCTCCTCGTTGCACACGGTTCCCGTCCCGTGCACGATGGCGTCCCACGCCGTTTTCACCCGTTCCCAGCGGTTGTCCCGGTCCATCGCGAAATACCGCCCGACCACCGTGGCGATCCTCGCCCCGCTCGGCGCCAGCGCCGCCTCCGCCTCGCGCAGATACTGTTCCCCGCCCGTCGGCGAGGTGTCGCGCCCGTCGGTGAAGGCATGGACGCAGATGTCCGCGACGCCCGCTTTGCGCGCCGCGTCGGCGAGGGCGTAGAGGTGGCGGGCCTGCGAGTGCACCCCGCCGTCGCTCAACAACCCGAGCAGGTGCAGCCGGCCCCGCGGCCCGCGGGCCTTGGTGAAGGTCTCCTGCAACACGGGGTTGCGGTCGAACTCCCCGTCGCGGATCGCCTTGTCAATGCGCGTGAGGTCCTGGTAAACGATCCGCCCGGCGCCGAGGTTGAGGTGGCCGACCTCCGAGTTGCCCATCTGGCCGGCGGGCAGGCCCACGTCCTCGCCGCTGGCGGAGAGCCGGCCCTGGGGGTAGGTGGCGTAGAGGTGCGCATGGAACGGCGTCCGGGCGAGCAGGGTGGCGTCGCCGTCACGTTCGGCCGTGGCCTGGCCGCCGGGGTTGATGCCCCAGCCGTCGCGGATGATGAGAACAACGGGAGACATGGGAAAAGTGGGAAGGCGGAAGTGGGAAGTCGGAAGTAAGGAAGAAGCCTCCAACATGCAACGTCCAAACCCCGATCACCAAGCGCCGAAGCGCGGAAACAACGCTTCCCGCTGATTTGAAGGTTCCCGGGCCGAACCCGGACATTCGCTTTTCCCACTTCCCACTTCCCACTTCGTGAAGCGCCGCAACCTCCTCCTCGCCCTCGTTCTCCTCGCGCTCTTCGGGGCGGGCGGCGTGCTCTACTTCCAGCGGTTCGTCGTCCAGAAACCCTTCGGTATCATCCTCTTCACGGGAGAGGGCCTGGTCTCCTCCCGGCTCGCCGCCGCCCGGCTCTACAACGGCGGGGCCGACCGGCTGCTGACCATCGAGAAGCTGCCCCGCGTCGCCCTGCTCTCCGCCCACGGTAACGACCTTGCCGTCACCGACGCCGCCGCCGCCGCCAGCGCGCTGGCCACGGGGCGGAAGGTCAACCAGCGCGCCCTCGCGGCCGACCCGACCGGCCAGCCGCTGCCCACGCTCCTGGAGCTGGCCCGGGGCCAGGGCCGCGCCACCGGCCTCGTCACCACCGGCTCCCTGACCGACCCGACGCCGGCCGCCTTCTACGCGCACGCCCTCGACGCCCGCGCCCGGGAGCCCCTCGCCGCCGCGCTCGTGGACGCGGCCGGCCTCAACGTCGCGCTCGGCGGGGGCCGGGCCGATTTCCTGCCCGACCTCAAGGGCGGCCGGCGCCGGGACGCCCGCGACCTCCTGCTCGACGCGGCCAACCGGGGCGGCTACACCCTCCCGCGCACCGCCAAAGACCTCGACGCCGTCCCCGTCTGGCCCACCCCGCGCGTCCTGGGGTTGTTCGCCGACGACGCCCTGCCCTTCCGCGATCCCGCCGCGGCGCCCGACCCCGCCCCGCCGACCCTAGCCGACCTGACCCGCGCCGCCATCCAGACCCTCCAGCGGGAGGGCCGCGGCTACCTGCTCGTCGTGGACGGCGGGGGTCTCGCCGGCCGCGCCGCCGAGGCCAACCAAGGCGAGCGCGCCCTGCGCGAGCTCCTCGAGCTCGACCGCGCCGTGGAGGTCGCCCTGGAATACGCCGGCGGCGGGGACAAGACCCTCATCGTCGTCGCCGGCACCGTGGCCACCGGCGGCATGGCGCTCAACGGCTACCCCCTGCGCCAGGACCGCGGCCTGGCCCTGCTGGGCACCAACGTTTACGGCCTGCCCGCCATCACCTGGGCCACGGGTCCCAACGGGGCGCCGAGCTCCGACCCCGGCTTCGCGCCGCCGAAATCCCCCGAGACGGCCCCCGCGCCCGCGGGGGCGACCGACGGCACGCCGCCCACCGAGCCCGCCGCCGCCCGCGCGCCCGCCGCCGTGAACACCGCGGACGCCGCGCTCGGCGCCGGCTTCGGCCCCGGCAGCGAGCGCCTGCAAGGGTTCCTGGACAACACCGCCGTATTCGAGACCATCCGCGTCCAACTCTGAGCGGGCCGGGGGCGTAACGTGAAAGAATCAGGCTAATCGAAAATTGTTCTATCCCCCTCACGCATACGTCCCCAGCACGTCGTGGACGCCCTCCACAGCCATGCCGCCCTCGCCCACCGCCGCCGCCACGCGCTTGACCGAGCCGCTCCGGGCATCCCCGGCCGCGAACACCCCCGGCCGGCTCGTCTCGTGCGCGCCGGGGCGCCGGTCCGGGGCGGCGCCCCAAGGCCCGGCGCCGTTCACCTCGTGGCCCGTTTTCACGAAGCCTTTCTCGTCCCGCGCGATTTCCGGCGGCAGCCAGTCCGTGCGCGGCAGGGCACCGATCATGCAGAACACGGCCGGGGTCTCCACCGTGCGCTCCGCCCCGCTCTCCCGGTGGCGGAGGACGATGCGCTCCAGGCGGCCGTCGCCCTCCATCCGCACGACCTCCGTGCACGGCACGATCTCGACGTTGGCCTTCGTTTCCACCCGCCGGGACAGGTAGGAGCTCATGCTCCGGTGCAGGTCCGGGCCGCGGATGATGAGGAGCACCTGCTTCACCCGGTCGGAGAGGAACATCGCCGCCTGCCCGGCCGAGTTGCCCCCGCCGCAGACTACCACCGTGGAGTTCCCGCACAGGGCCGCCTCCATCTGGGTCGCCGCGTAGTAAACCCCGTTGCCGTCGAACTCCGCCCGCCCCTGCGCGTCCAGCCGGCGGTAGTCCGCCCCGGTGGCGATGAGCACGCAGCGGGCGTGCAGGGTTTCCCCGCCCTCCAGCTCGAGCGCGGCCGAGGGCGGGGCGCCCGGGAAACGCATCGCCAGCACCCGCGCCGGGGTGGCGAAGTGGGCCCCGAACCGGCTCGCTTGCAGGTGCGCCTTGTTCGCCAGGTCCCCACCCGAGATACCGACGGGAAAGCCCACGAAATTCTCGATCATGGACGAGCTCCCCGCCTGCCCGCCGGGCGCGTGGCCCTCCAGCACGACCGTTGTCAGCCCCTCGCTGGCCGCATACACCGCCGCCGCCAGCCCGCAGGGACCCGCGCCGACGATGGCCAGGTCCACCGGCTCCTCCGCCGTGCCCCCGCAGTGCTCGCACACCGCGCGGCGCGTGCCGAGGTGCCGGGCCACGTCGAGCAGGCTCGGCCGGCGCAGCACGTCGCGGTCGCCGGAGACGACCGCCGGCAGGTCGCCCCCGCCCAGCCCGAGCCGCTCCGTCAGCCCGCGGCCCTCCGCGCTGGCGGCGTCCAGGAAATGGTGCGGCAGGCGGTTCTTGGTCAGGAAGTCCCGCAGGTGAAACGCCTCCGCGCAGCCGTCGAAACCCACCACCTGCAACCCGCTGAACTCCGGCAGGGTGACGAGCTTCTCGCGCCGGGCCATGAAGGCGCGCACCAGCGTGGCGCTCACCCCGGACATCTCCGCGAACACCTTCCGCAGCCCCGGCCCGGCCGGCACGGTGAGGATCTCCGACGCCTCCCGCACCCGCGCGTTGAGCACGCCCGCCCCGCCCGTGAGCATGGACACGTCGCCGATGAATTCCCGCGGTCCCACCTCCGTGATGGGGTGCTCCTCACCGTGGTGAACGTCAAAGACCTCCACCCCGCCCGAGATCACGACGTGCAGCCCCAGGTCCACGTCCCCCGTGTGAAACAGGACCTCGCCCGCCGGGTGCTGCCGCCGCTCGCCGACGGTTTCCAGCGCGGCGATCTGGGCGTCCTCCAGCTTGGGGAATGCGACCGCGGTGAACTCGGGGGAACGGTAGTTAGTGGGCTGGTCGGCCATAAACGTTAGGGAGAGGTTCGTCCGGGGCCGCCCGCCCGGATGCCGCACGACTTCGCCAAGCGCCGGCCGCGCGCCCGGCACGATCGACGTCG
>CAXTFX010000344.1:0-5244 GCA_964243185.1 uncultured Chthoniobacterales bacterium | reverse complement strand
CCGAAGTTCGAGGTCCGCGGCCGGCACATCGTGGACACGTTCATCCTGGCGCAACTCTACGACATCGGCACGCGCGAGCTGGAGGGCTTCGGGCTGAAGGCCGTAGCGAAGCATTTCAACGTCGCGGGCGGCGGTGATGATTTCGGCAGTGAGGCGCGGACTTATCTGCACGGCCCGGAAATCCAGGAAGCCTACGTCAACGACCTGCCGCGCTTCACCGCGTATGCGCTGGACGACGTGCGCGAAACCCGCGCCATCTCCGGCTTATTGGGCAACAGCTACTTCATCCAGACGCAGATTTTTCCCTACAACTACCAGGAAGTCATCATCCGCGGCAACGCCACGCGGGTAAACTCCCTGTTCCTGCGCGAATATTACCAGCGCGGTCACTCCATCCCCGACCTGCCGACCGCCCGGGCGTATGAGGGCGGCTACACGGACGTCTTCGTCACCGGCATCAAGCGCAACGTCTGGCACTGCGACGTCGCCTCCCTGTATCCGTCCGTGATGCTGCGCTACGACGTGTTTCCCAAGGCCGATAAACTCGGCATCTTCCGCGGTCTGCTGACCGACCTGCGCAAGTTCCGTCTGGAAGCCAAGGCCGCGCTCCGCAAAGTCACCGACGACCCGGCGAAACGGGGGGAATACAACACGCTCAACGCGCTTCAGAACGTCTTCAAAGTCCTCATCAACAGCTTCTACGGCTATCTCGGCTTCGCCCAGGGTCACTTCGCCGACTACGACGCCGCCGCCCGCGTGACGGAGACCGGCCGCGACCTGTTAAAGGCGATGGTCGCCCGCTTGCAGGAGGCCGGCGCGGAGGTCATCGAGATTGATACGGACGGCATTTACTTCGTCCCGCCGGAGGGCACCACGGGCACGGAAGACTTGCAACGGATGCTGACCGAAGTATTGCCCCAAGGCATCGAGATCGAGTTCGACGCCAGGTTCGAGGCGATGTTCTCGTATAAGGCCAAAAACTACGCGCTCCTGGACTCAAAAGGTCACCTGATCCTCAAAGGTGGCGCGTTCAAATCCCGCGGTTTGGAGCGTTTTCAGCGCGTGTTCATGGGTGAATCCATTCGCCTGCTGCTCGAAGGCAAGCCGGAGCGGATCGGGGCGTTGCGGGACGAGTTCGAGAAGAAGATCCGCAACCACGAGTGGGACATCGAATGGCTGCTCAAGAACGACACCTTGCAGGATTCCCTGGGCGCGTATTCCAAGAAGATCAGCGGGGGCGCCCGCAACCGTTCCGCCGCGTATGAACTCGCGCTCCGCAGCGGACGCGACTACCAGCCGGGCGACCAGATTCGCTATTACATCACCGGCGACAAGCGCAAGGTCAGCGGCTACGAGAACGCCAAGCTCGCCGGCGAGTTCCGCCCCGACCATCGGGATGAAAACGTCGAGTATTACGTCGGCAAGCTCAACGAGCTGGTCGGCAAATACGCCGGGTTCGCCGAGATCAAGCTCCCGCCCGCGCCCAACAAGGTGAGCGATCCGAACCAGGGGGACTTGTTCGGGTAGCCGATTTCGGCGGCGCCTCGCGTCCGGCCGGCTCAACCCCCGGGGGGCGATTATCAACCCGGTCTGCCCGTGGTTTCCACGACGGCATCCGGCCCTGCCGCCGCCGGGGCCGGCAACTCCCGGCGCCGGCGCCGTTGCAGCAGCGTGACCAGGTAGCCGACCAGGGCCACGTTCGCCAGCAGCGCCGCCCCTCGCAAGGCGGTGACGTGCTGGGCTAACTCGTAAAGTTCCAACGGGATGAAGGCGGCTGTGGCCGCGACGGTCAGCGCCTCCGCCCAGCGTTTACCCAGGTAGAGGCCCACGCCCTGGACGAGGTGCAGGCCGCCCAGCAGGAAGGCCACGACGCTGAGCTGGCTCATGCGGTGGGGCGTGATGAGCCCGGCCCGCGCGCAGAGGTCCGCCACGGCGTGGCGCTCCACGTTGAGGTGGAGCCGGTGCGCCCAGGATTTGGCCACCTCCTGCATGTCCCGGTGGACCAGGTGGAGCAGCCCGACGGCTACGAACACCAGCAGCAGGCCCTTGGTTCCCTCGTAAAGGGCGATGACCAGCAGGCCGGAGGGACGAGGCTGACCGGGGGTGGAAGGGGGCGGGGTCACGGCGGGAACGGGGGGCGCCGACGGGGGCTGGACAAACCGCGCCCGGCGCCCGGCGCTGCCCGAAACATCGCGGCCCGCCCTCCCGCCGGCCGTGGGGCGCCGGGCCGGCCGCGGACGCTCCCCCGCCTTTACGGGCCGATGACGTGAGGAAAGATTCGGATCATCTATCTTGGGGAGCCCTCACCTACCTGAAGTGTCGAAATCGTCACCCGCCCGTTCCACCGCCACGCGGGACCCTGGCGGCGTTGGGGAGCCTGCCCCCGGACCCGACCCCCGGCGCTGGTGGTGTCTGACCATCGCGCTGGTGGGCCCGTTCTTGGGCGTGTTGGACCTGTTCGTCGTCAACGTGGCGGTGCCTTCCATCCGCCAGTCCCTGCGGGCCACTTTCTCGCAGGTCGAAATGGTCCTGGCCGGTTACGGGCTGGCCTACGCCGTGTGCCTCATCACCGGGGGGCGGCTCGGGGACCTCTACGGCCGGCGCCGGCTCTTCGTGGCGGGCCTCGGGGCGTTCACCCTCACCTCGCTCCTTTGCGGCCTGGCCCCCTCGGCTAACCTGCTCGTGCTCTGGCGCGTGGCGCAGGGGGTGGCCGCGGCGGTGATGTATCCCCAGGCGCTGGCCTACGCCCAGGTGCTCTTCACGGGGCAGGAGCGTCGCACGGCCTTCAGCCTGCTCGGGGTCGCCGTGGGGATGGGTTCCATCCTGGGGCAGTCCCTCGGGGGATGGCTGGTGGACGCCAATTTCTTCGGTTTGGGCTGGCGCAGCGTGTTCCTGATCAACCTGCCCATCGGCCTGCTCGCCATCCCGGTGGCGGCGCGGTTCCTGCCCGAGTCCCGGGCGGGGGCCCGGCAAAAGCTCGACCTCGGCGGGGTGGCCATCGTCTCGGCGGGGTTGTTCCTGTTCGCCTTCCCGCTGGTGGAGGGGCGCGAGCAGGGTTGGCCCGGCTGGGCTTGGGCCATGCTCGCCCTGGCCGGGCCCGTGCTGTGGGCGTTCCACCGCTTCGAGGTGGGCAAGACCGCGCGGGAGGGGGAGGGAACCACGCTGGTGGACCCGGCCCTCCTGCGGGAGCGCCCGTTCGTGGTCGGGCTGGGCATCACCCTGGTCTATTTCGCCGGGCACGCCTCGATGCTGCTGATGCTCTCGCTCTACCTCCAGCTCGGGCTGGGGCTCTCGCCGACCTACGCGGGTTGGTTTTTCGTGCCGTTTTCCGGCGGGTTCCTCACCGGCTCGTTCCTGTCCGGCCGGGTGGGCGCGCGGCTGGGACGGGGGATGTTGCACCTGGGAGCGGGGATCGTGTCCGGCGGGTTGGTCTTGCTGCTGGCGCTGCGCGCGGCGAACCGCGGGGCGGGCTTCGGCCTGGAACTGGCCCTGCTGCTCTACGGGATCGGACGCGGGTTCATGACCACCCCGATCTACCACACGGCCCTGGACGGGGTGCGTTCGGCCCACGCCGGGGCCGCCGGCGGGGTGCTCTCCACGGTGCAGCAGGTGGGCAACTCCGTCGGGCTGGCGGCCATCGGCACGGTGCTCTTCGGCGTGCTGCCCGCCCAGCCCGGTCCCGCCGACTACGGGCGGGCGTTCACCCTGGCCTGCGCCATCAACCTAGGACTGCTGGTGATCGTGTCGGGGATGGTCCTCCTGATGCCCCGGCATCCCGCCGCGGCGACGGACCTCGTGCCAGAAGCGGCCCTGGCCATCGAGTAAGGTGGGCCGCCAGGACGGCAGACCCCCTACTTCCCGTGCGTGGCGCGGTCGTCGGCCTCCAGCCAGTCAAAGAGCGAGGCTTTGGCGGGGTCGAGGCCGAGCTTTTTGCACTCGTCGTCGAAGTAGGCGCCCCTCTCGGGGTCGCCGTGCATGGTGGCTTTTTCCATGCCCGCGCTCCACGCCGTGATCTCCTCCGGGGTTTTGGGCGTGCCTTGGGCATCGAGCAGGGCGGCAATCTTGGCGTCGTCGGCGCCTTCCTCCAGGGCTTGGCGCACCGGGGCGTATGCCACGCCCTTCCAATCCAGGAGCATGTGGTCCAGGGGACAATCCGTGTGGTAGTCGCCGATGTTGCCGGCGATGTCCGCGCGGGCTTTGTCGGTCATGCGCGAGAGGATGGCGTAACCGCCCGTGCGTTGGCGCGGGCTGGTCGGGGCCTGTGCGGTGAGGTCTTTGGCGGGGATGCTCATGGGTGGATCGGGGTTGGTCGTGGGATGGTGCTACCTGGGTTGGAGGCCGGTCGGCGGCGTGGCGTGGCGTGACCGGGAAACCGGGAACGCAGGTTGGCCCCGCCGCCGTCGTCACCGTTAGGATTCGGTTCTCGACGGCCCCTCCGGTCGGGCATCATTTAAGCGCGATGGCCCCGGGCAAGCGCGTGCGCCGGCATCCGCCAACGGGAGGGTCAAACCATCGGCCGGAACTTCCCGACCACCCCGCACAGCCGGCCGGTGATCTGCCCGAGCGAGCAGTGCTCGACGGTGTCAACCAACTCGGCAAAGACGTTGCCGTGGCGCTCGACCACTTCCGTGAGCCGGTCCAAAGCCCGCTCGGCGTCCGCAACGTGGCGTTTCTCGAAATCCCGCAGCCGCCCGAGCTGGAGCTCCTGCTTCTCGCGCGGCGTGCGGCTCATGTGCATCTCCGGCCACGGCTCTTCGGTGTTTTGATAACGGTTTAGCCCGATGACCGGCCGCGTGCCGTCATAGATTTGTTTCTCCAACGTGTGCGCGCTCGCCTGAATCTGGCTGCGCTGGTAACGCCGGTCCACGGCCGCGATGACGCCGCCCTGCCGCTCGATCTCGCGGAACTCCTCCAGGATGCCCGCCTCCCCCGCGCGGCCGACGGCGCTCATGCCGGGAGAGCCGGGCAGCGTGTTCATCATGTGCTTGAAGAACCCGCTCTCCTCCAACGCGATGGCCTGCGCGTGCGCCGCCAGCCGGGCGTATTCCTCCGAGGGCGTGGTGAACGGCTCGTCGGCGGAGTTGGAGTGGCAGGAGTTCGTCGCGTTCATGCACGCGACCATGAGTTCGAGCGCCGTGCGCGTGAGGTTGTTCTTCCACTCCGCGGCGATGAGCGAACGGCCGGAAGTCTGCGTGTGCAGCTTGAGGATTTGCGCGCGTTTGTCGGCGCCGAAAACATCCCGCA
>CAXTFX010000343.1:0-5267 GCA_964243185.1 uncultured Chthoniobacterales bacterium | reverse complement strand
GCGCAGCGGCGATGGCGGGGGTGAGCGCGGCGGTCCGCGTCGCGGTCGGGAGGAACGACCCGCCCAGGCCGCCGCCCCGGCGCGGGAAACCGTGGCCGCCACGAGCGCGGCGCAGGACCGCGCCGACCGCGCACAGCTCGCCGGCCCGCTGCTGGGGGCCGTTTCGCGCTCGTTTTCCCTGTCCATCAACCTGCTGCCCGAGCCCCTGCGCGGCCCCATCTCGCTGGGCTACCTGCTCGCCCGCGCCCTGGACACCATCGCCGACAGCGCCCCGGACGCCGCCCCGGTGGAGGCCCGGCTGGGCCACCTGCGGGCCGTGTTGGAAATGCTCAAATACGGCGCCGACCCCGCCGCCCTGCGCGCCATCGCCAAGGAGCTGGCCCCGCGGCAGTCGCACGCCGGCGAGCGGGAACTGTTGACGAAGCTCGTCGCGCTCTTCGGCTGGTATGAGAGTCTGGACGGCGCGGACCGCTGGGACCTCGGCCGCACCCTGGCCCGCATCGGCTACGGGCAGGAACTCGACCTGCGCCGCTTCGGCAAACCCGCCGGGGGCAGCGAGGTGACGGCCCTGGAAACCGCCCGCGAGACGCAGGAATACGCCTACCTCGTCGCCGGCAGCGCGGGGGAGTTCTGGACGCGGCTGTGCGAGCGACACCTCGAAGGCTACGCCAAGCTGCCCGGCGAGGAGATGCTCGAGTTGGGCAAGCGACTCGGCCAGGGTTTGCAGTTGGTGAACATCCTGCGCGACCTGCCCAAGGACCTCGCCGCCGGCCGTTGCTACCTGCCCGCCGAGGACCTCGCCGCGGCCGGGCTGACGGCGGGCGACCTGCTCAAGGAACCCGCCCGCGCCCGCCCGCTGCTGGCGACGTGGCGCCGCGCCGCCGTCGAGCACCTGGACGCCGGTTGGCGCTACGTGCAGGCCGTCCGCGCGTCCAAGCTGCGCTACGCCGTCGCCCTCCCCGCGCTGCTGGCCGTGCGGACGCTGGAGAAGCTGGCGAAAACCTCCCCGTTGGAAACGGACGCCCCGGTCAAGGTGGACCGCGCCTCGCTCAAGCGGTTGATGTTGACCTCCGCCGCGGCCAACCTGCTGGCGCCCGCGCTGCTGGACCGGCTCTACCGCGGACCGCGGGACAAAGCCGTGGTGGCCTGAAACCCTCCTCGGCCGGCGGGACCCGGTTCACTGGACCTCCGGCGAAAGTCGCGTTCTGCGGCGGCGAGGGTCCTGCGACCTATCCCTGGGCCGCCGCGGGAGGGCGCGTCGAAAGCGCCAACGGCGGCCCAGGGATAGGCCGCCCTACCCGACGGTTCACTGGAGCGACAACATCGGCTCGGGGGCCGGGTCAACCTCGGACTCGGCCCCAACTTCCTCGGCCCACTCCTTGGGTAACTTTTTGGACGCCTTGGCCCCCGCGCCCAACTTCCGCAGTTCCTCCGCCTTGCGGACGAGGTTGCCGTTGCCCGTGGAGAGCTTTTTGACGGCTTCGCCATGCCTGGCCTTGGCGCTCTCGAGCAGGTCGCCAACCGCCTTCAGATCCTCGCAGAAACCGGCGAACTTGTCGTAGAGGGCGCCGCTCTTCTGGGCGATCTCCAGGGCGTTGCGGGCCTGTTTCTCCTGTTTCCAGATGCCTGCGACCACCCGCAGGGCCAGGATCAGCGTCGCGGGGGTGACCAGGCAGACGTCCCGCTGGAGCGCGTCGTCCAGCAGGGCGCTGTCCGCGCGAAAGGCCACCGACAGGGCCGGCTCGACGGGGACGAACATCAGCACGACGTCCACGGAGTGAACACCCGGCAGGGCGTGGTAACGCTTGGCGCCGAGGCCGGTGATGTGGCTGCGGAGCGATTCCAGGTGCCCGCGCAGGGCGGTGGTGCGCTCGGGCTCGTCGTTCGCCTCCCCGGCCCGGCACCAGCGCTCGTAGGAGGTGAGCGAGACCTTGGAGTCCACCACGAGGTGCTTGCCGTCGGGCAGGTTAACGATCACGTCGGGCCGGTAGGCCTGCCGGTCCTCCCCCGTGAGCACCTCCTGGACGCGGTAGTGCTCCCCGCGCGTGAGGCCGCAGGATTGGAGCACGGTCTCGAGGATGAGCTCGCCCCAGTTACCCTGGGTTTTGGCGGAGCCTTTCAGCGCGCTGGCCAGGGTGCTGGCCTCCCGCGTCATGCGCTCGCCGGTGACGGCCACGGTGCGGATCTGCTCCTCCAGGCGACCGCGGACCAGGTGGTCCTCCTCCCGGGCGCGCTGCACCTCGGTCTTGAACTCGGCGATCCTCTGGCCCAACGGCTGGAGGAGCGCGTCGAGGTTCTGCTGGTTCTGGGCGGTGAACCGCACGCCCTTTTCTTCAAAGACGCGGTTGGCGAGGCTCTCGAACTCCCCGCGGTGCCGTTCGATGGTTTCCGTGACCTGGAGTTCCAGCCCGCGGGCGCGCTCCTCCGCGGCGGCGAGCCGGGCGGCGGCGGCGGCGTGAGCCTGTCGCTCGGCGGCGAGTTCAGCGCGGGCAGCCTCCGCCTGCTCCCCGAGGACGGCGGCCCGCGCGTGCCGGGCGGCGTGACGGCTTTCCTGGAAAAACCAGACTACGGCGCCGCCCGCGAGCAGGCCGGCGAGGAGCAGGAGGAAGGGGAGCATGGGCGATGTTTAGCTGAACACTCCCGGAAAGGCGAGCCGGGAAAAGCTGGGGCCCACGAAACACACGAAACACACGAAAAGCGGAAGGGACCTTCTTCTCTTCTCCTTTCGTGTCCTTTCGTGTGTTTCGTGGGCCTAACCTCCGGCGCGGAGAACCGCCTCGTCGTAGATCGCCTCCAGCCGGGCGGCCTGCGCCTCCTGCCCAAACTCCCGTGCCACCGCCGCCGAGGCCGCCTCGCCCATCCGCGCGAGCCGGGCCGGGCCGGCGACCATCTCGCGCAACGCCGCCGCCAGCGCGCCGGGGTCCCGCTCGGCCACCAGCCGGCCGCTCTCGGCGTCAACCACGGCTTCCGGGATGCCGCCGTGCGTGGTGGCGGCGACCGGCAGGCCGGTGGACATCGCCTCCAGCAGCGAGTTGGGCACGCCTTCCCGGTTGCCGTCCGCGCCGGTCTCGCTGGGGTGGACGAACAGGTGGGCGTCCGCCAACCGCTGGCGGAGCTGCGCCTGGGAAAGAAAGCCGGTGAACTCGACGCGCGCCCCGATGCCCAACCGCCCGGCGAGGTCGCGCAACTCGCCGAGCAGCGGCCCCTCGCCCGCGATGGTCAGAGTCGCGTGGGGATGGTCGTGCCCGAATTCCGCGAACGCCCGCAACGTCGTCGGCAGCCCCTTTTTGCCGATCAACCGGCAGGCTTGCAACACCCGCCAGCGCTGGTCCGGCGGCGGGAACGTGCGGACCTGAAAGGGGAACTCCCCCAGCGGAATCCCCGTGCGGTGCAGGCGCATCCGCCCCGCGGGACAACCCCGCGCGGCCAGGTCGTCCAACAGCGCCCGGGAACGTGCCAGCACCAGGCCGGCGCGCCGGAACACCGCCGTCAACGCCTGCCGGTGCGCCGGCCGACCCATCTCCATCCCCGCGTCGGCGCCGTGAAAGCTCACGACCACCGGGCCGGTCCACCCGCGTAACGACGGCAGCACCCGGGCGGCGTCGTGGCCGAAATACACGTGCAACACCCGGACGTTGTGACTATGAAGCTCCTGGACCACGGCCCGCGCCTCCCCGCCCGAGAGCGGCACGGGGGCGCGCCGGAGTTGGCGGAACCATACCCGGCGCACGCTCCGCCAGGGAGAGCGCGGAAGGACCTCCAGCCGGTCCATCGGGAATGGGAACCGCTCCGGGTTGACGAGTTTCTGCGTTAACACCACCGGCCGCCAGCGGCGCAGCGCGGTGATCTGCCGATAAATGTGCAGGGCCTCCGCCGGCAGGAACGTGGCACAAAAACAGGCGACGGTCGGAGGGCTGTCCCCCCGGCCGTCGCCGTCCTCGATCACCTCCGGGGCCACCTTTGCCCAGGGATGAAATGGTTAGAATTGGAACGCCAGCAGCTTGAAGCCGCGCGGGCGCTGGTCGGGGTCCGCCGGGTCGCGTTGGACCATGTCGGAGCCATCGCCGAAATTCGCCGGGGCAAACGGGTTAACCATCTGCAACGGCTGGCCCGAGCGCACGGCGCGGACCACGGAGCCATCCGCCGTCACCCGGCCGTCCCGGGCCAAGGTGCCGGCGATGTTCGGGCGTTGAACGGGGATGCCGGTGATCGGATCCGGCGTGTAGATAAAGTCGCGCGTGCCGGCCGGGATGGCCGAGGCGTTCGCGCCGGCGCCGGCGCTGTAGGCAAAGCCCGTGCCGGTGCCCCGGACGACCGTGGTAGTCAGGCGCCCATCGCGTCCCCGGCGGGTCACGGTGGTATTCTGCGCGTGGAGCGAAGCCGCGGTGAGCAGCAGGGCGAGGGCGGGTAATAGCAGGCGCTTGGTCATGGTGTTTCGGTCGGGAACGGCCGTTGCAATGAACATCGGAGCGCGGGGTCGGGGAGGTTGTGAAACGGGCCGAAGTTTTTTCCGGGGCGGTTTGTTGGAGGGACGCCCCTTGCGGCGGGCAAGACGCCCACCCTACCCTTCGCCATGCCCGACCCCCTCGCCCAGGCCCGCCGCGTGATCGCGCTGGAGGCGGCGGAACTGCGCCGGCTCCACGACCGGCTGGACGGCGTGACGCTCGCCCGCGCCGTGGCCCTGCTGCGGGGAGCGGTGGAGCGGCGCGGCAAGATCATCGTCGTCGGCGTAGGGAAGAGCGGGCACATCGGGGAAAAGATCGCGGCGACGCTGACCTCCACCGGCTCGCCCGCCGTCGTGCTTCACCCCCTCAACGCCCGCCACGGCGACCTCGGGGTCGTCTCCGACGGGGACGCGATCGTGGCACTCTCGGCCAGCGGGGAAACGGACGAACTGCTCGACCTGCTGCCCGCGCTGCTGCGCTTCGACGTGGCCCTGATCGCCCTCACCGGCCGCGCCGATTCCACGCTCGCCCGGGCCGCCCACGTCTGGCTGGACACCTCCGTCGAGCAGGAGGCCTGCCCGCTGAACCTGGCCCCGACCTGCTCGACCACCGTCATGCTCGCCCTCGGCGACGCCCTGGCGATGGTCCTGCTGGAGGCCCGCGGGTTCTCCGGGGAGGACTTCGCCCGCTTCCACCCTGCCGGGCAGTTGGGCCGTCGGCTGTTGTTAAAGGTTTCCGACGTGATGCGCCCCCGGGAACGAGTCCCCGTCGTCACCCCGGAGACGCCCATCCGCCGCGTGCTCGCCGAGATGACCCGCCAGC
>CAXTFX010000342.1:0-5275 GCA_964243185.1 uncultured Chthoniobacterales bacterium | reverse complement strand
GGAGGCGGGCGCGCAGGGGGCCGTCGTCCAGCAGGCGCCCGACGGCGGTCCGCATCGCGGCGGCGTCGCCGAAGGGACAAACCAGCGCCTCCTCCCCGTCCCGCAACTCCGCGCCGAGGCCCGTGGGCGTCGTCACCGGCGCGCAGCCGCAGGCCATCGCCTCCGCCAGCGCCAGGCCGAAGCCCTCGTATTCCGAGGGGAAGAAAAAGACCCGCGCCCGCCGCAGCGCCGCCACGGCCTCCGCGGGAGAAAGCCGGGGGCGGACGTGAACGCGCGCGCGCACGGCGGCGGGGAACGTCCCGGCGATGTCCCCGGCGTCCCCGCCCGTCCCGAGCAGGGTGAGCCGCAGGTCCGGCCGGCGCCCCAGCAGCTCCACCATGACGGCGGTGAGGGTGTTGATCCCCTTGCGGGCAATCCACGACCCGAAAAAGGCCACCTCCGCCGGGCGGGTGGCCCCGCCCTCCCCGGCGGCCGGGTCGTCCGCGGCGCGGAGGAAGGGATCGCTCAACCCCGGCGGGATCACCGCCATGCGCTCCGGGGCGAAGAACCCGTGTTCCCCCGCGAACCGCCGGTCCGCCTCGCAGCCCGTGACAAAGGCGTCGGCCCGCGTGAACGCCAGGTCGTTGAGCCGGCCGTTGACCGCCTCCCGCAGCCGGCGCCGGAGCGGGGCGGTGGGGTCGCGCAGGCGCGCCGCGGCCAGGGATTCCAGCCCGTCGGTGTGGGCCACGAGCAGCGGCCGGCGGGCGCGGGGCCGGCGGGCGAGCAGCGCCGTGGGCAGGGCGAACTCGGCGCCAAAGAACTCGACCACGTCCACGCCCCGCAGGTCCCGCCCCGCCAGGGTCCGCCACGCCCGCCACGCCAGCCGCCGGCGCCGACCCCGCGGCTGGTCCCGGTCGGGGCCGAGGAGGGCGTCGCCGTCCACGACCTCGACGCGGTGCCCCCGGGCGCGCAGGCCCTCGCTCCAGGCCCGGCGCGTCTGGCCGGAGCCGAGCGCGGGGTCCAGCGCGCAGTTGGAAAAGGCGAGGACGTTCATCGGCCCGCTGGCGAGGGGCTTTTTTGTCCGCAGATGACGCAGATATCCGCAGATTATTTCAGAAGGGCTTCAGAGTTTCGACTAAGGGGGGTCGGGCCTCAGTCTGGCAGCCTCGCCGCCGCTCAAACTGCGGCCCGCTACTGCCAGGGGACGGCTGCCGGCCTTCTCTCCACCCCCACAGAAATAATCTGCGGATATCTGCGTCATCCGCGGACCAAACTCCGGCGCGGCCGACCTTCACCAGCGGTCTGTTTCACATCCCGGCGGCTTCCCGCAGGACGTCGAGCAGCCGGCCGACGTTGGTCACAGGGTCGAAGCGTTCCCGCGCGCGTTCCCGGCCCCGCGCACCCATCGCCCGGCGCCGGTCCGGGTCGGCCACCAGCAACCGCAACCGGTCGGCGAGCGCCCCGCGGTCGCCGGGGGGGACGAGGTAGCCCGTCTCCCCGTCCGCCACAATCTCCGGGTTGGCGAAAATGGTTGTGGTCACGCAGGGTAATCCAGCCGCCATCCCTTCCAGGAGCGCGATGCCGAAAGTGTCCTCGTAGGTCGGGATGACGAGGAGGTCCGCCGCCGCAAACACGGCGCGTGCTTCCGGGCTCAGGGGCGTGACACCCCGGTGAACCCGGATGGCGGGGTGGTCGGCCAACGGTTCGTCCGTGCCGCTGACCAGGTGCAGTTCGGCTTGGGGGTGGGCGGGAAGGATCGCGTCGAGGAACACCCGCGCGAGGTCAGGCCCCCCCTTGCGGGAAAAGTCGTTGCCCACAAAGAGGATCTTCACGCCTTCGCCCCGCTGCTCCCGGCCGACTTCCAGGAAGAAATCCCGCGGCACGCCGGGCGGGACCGTGACCACCTTCTCGGGGGGCGCGCCGTAGTCCTCCAGCAGGGAGCGGCGGGTGTGCTCGCTCCACGTGGTGACGCGCCGGGCGTGGGTGAAGGCGACCCGTTCTCGGGCGATCAGCGGACGGTAGGTGGACACGGCCTGCCCGGCGGCAGCCCGGTGGCGGGCCAGCGCGGCGGTGGTGGTGTCCGTGTCGATGACGACCGGGAGCCGGCCCACGGCACCCGCCGCGTGCAGGGCAGCCGTCCGGGTGTGCAGGTGGACGACGTCCGGCGGGAACGTCCCCCGCTCGCGCAGGCAGCGGCGCAGGGCGCGGGCGGCCGTCCACGCCAGGATGGACTCGGCGCGGAAGCGGTAGAAATCCGCGTCAGAATCGTCCCGCACGCCCGGCCCGCGGCGGGTGCCCAGGGAAAACACCGCGCGGGCGAGGGTGTCCCGGTCCATCTCCTCCGTCAGCCGCAGGGCGCGGAGGGAAACCTCGGGAAAGCGCGCCGCCACCGTGGCCTCCAGGGTGCGCCCGTAGGCGGCGTGGCCGAGGAGGTTGACGTTCAGGGAGAGAACGCGCAACGGGTTCATGGCGCGGCGGGCGGGGGCGGCGGTGGTTCGAGCGCCCGGCGGATGGTGGCGGCCAGCGCCCGGCCGTCCAGGATCGGGGCGGCGGCGGCGCGCACGCGGGTGCGGAACGGCCCCTCGCCCGCCGCGGCGATGTCCGCCAGGGCGCGCCGGGTCGTGTCGCGCAGGCTGTCGGCGTCCCCGGTGCGGTAGAGGTAAACGCCCGGCAGCGTCAACACCGGGCGCGGGATGGTGGAGCAGTCGGCGAGGACGACGGCGGTGCCGCCGAGCAGGGCCTCGATCACGTTGGTGTAACCGGTCGGGTCCCCGTGCGGCGGGGGTCTCAGCGGCACCCAGGCGACCCGGGCGGAGTGGATCATGTCCACCAGCGCGCCGGAGGTGGCCGGCGTGGGCAGCGTCTCGACGCGGGGGGTGGGCGTTACCCGGAGCGCCTCCAGGGTCGCCGCGGGCGCCGCCAGGCTGAAGTCCGCCCGGGCCGCCACGGCGCGCACGAGGTCCACGTCCCGGTCGATCAACCCGAAGAACAGCACGTCCCGCGTGGCCGGGGGCGCCGCGGGCCGGGCGTAAAAGGCCGGGTCCGCGCCCCAGAGCGCCACGGCGCACCGCCCCGGCGGCATCCCGAGGCGGAGCAGCTCCGCGTGGGCGCCCTCCGTCAAGCACAGGACGTGGGCGCAACGGCGCAGCCGGTTGAACTGTTCCCGCGCCTCCCGCCCGGTCCACGCCCAGGTGACGACGCGCAAACCCGGGAACAGCCGCGTCAGGAGCGGGATCGCCGCCCGCAGGTCCGGCTGGGTGACGAGGTAGAGCGCCCGTTTCCCCCCCACCCACAACTCCCGGAGCACGGACGCGAACAGGGACGGATCGAACCCGCCGAGCTTCGCGCGCAGGTGGATCTCCCCGCGGTTGAGCCGGTGCGCGAGCACGCGGTCCCCCGGGCCGGGCGCGTAGCCCCAGAGGTGGACGGGGCTGCACACCCCGTCCGCGCTCATGGCCCGACGCCCCGGCAGGGTGGAGTTGACGTAAACGACGCTCACGACGGGTTTTTCGACCCGGCCGACGACGGCGGCATCCGCCGGTAGCGCCACCACCAGCGCGGCACCAGGAACAGGAGCATGACGGCCTCCACCACGTCCCGGACCGCGAACCGCCCCACCTCCGCGGCCGAGCGGCAGTAGCGAAACCCGTGGAGCCGCGAACGGACGTAGGCGTGAACGCCCAACCCCGCCGCCGCCAGGGAGATGCCGCGCCGCCGGGCCAGGTAGAAGTGCGACTCCATCGCCCGCGCCTGCGCCGTCGTGGGGCCGACGGCCCGCGGCGGGTGGACGACCCGGGCGGCGGGCACGAACTCCCAGCGGTGCCCCCCCTCCTCCAGGCGCATCCGAAACTCCACGTCCTCCAGGTGCGCGTGCGGGAACCCGGCGTCGAAGCCCCCGAGCGTTTCCAGGAAGAAGACTCGCTCGACCGCCAGGTTGCACGACCACAGGAACCCGCCGTTCGGGTTGTCCGGCACGGACTCGAAGACGCCGACGAACACGCCGCCGCTGTCGGTGGGACCTTCCAGCACCCGCACGGCCCGGCCCGGGTCCCCCACCCGCCCCGCGAACGCCGCCAACCAGCCCGGCGTCGGCACGCAGTCATCGTCGGTGAAGGCCAGCCACGCCCCCCCGGCCGCCCGCGCCCCGGCGTTGCGGTTGGCGGCCGGCCCGCGGCGGGGCCCGGGGGTCCAGCGGGCCCACGGGAATTGCTCCCGGACGAGGGTTTCCGCGGTCGGCGCCGTGCCGTCGTCGGTGACGATCACCTCGTAGCGGGCCGGGTCGAGCGTCTGCGCGCCGGGGGCCAGCGCCGCCAGGCAACGGGCCAGCGCGTCCAGCCGGTGGCGGGTCGGGACCACCACCGACAGGAGCGGGGGGACGGGGGTGGAGGTCATAAGACGGAGGGAGCGATTCCCGCGCCAACCTAAAACCCGAGGGTTTCCCGCAGCCGGGCCGGGTTGCCTACCACCACCCCGCCCGGCGGCACGTCGCGCGTGACCACCGCCCCGGCGCCGACGATGGCGCCGTCCCCGACCGTCACGCCCGGCATCACGATGGCGCCGGTGCCCAGCCAGACGTTGCGCCCGATGGTCACGGGCCGTTCCACCAGCGGGGCGGCGTGCCGGGGCGAGGCCGTTTTAGGGTGCGTCGAAGACGTGATCGAACACAGCGCCGAAATCATCGTGTCGTCCCCGATGGTGACGCCGCCGCCCGCGAAGATGTGCGTGAACGAGTGGATGGTCACGTCGTCCCCGACCCGCAACCGTTCCTCCGGCCAGATCACGCACCGCGGGCTGATGAACACCCGCTCGCCGCAGCCGGCCAGGTTGCGCCGGGTGCGCTCCACCCGGAACTCGTCGAGCTCCCGCCCCACCCGGTCGAGCACCCGCAGGAGCAAATGTTTCATGGTTGAGGGGTTGCGGCGTCGGGGCTCCCGCCGCCGGCGCGCCCGTCCAGCCCCCGCCAGCCGAGCCAGACGTTGACCAGCAGCGCGGGCACGTTGGAAACCATCCCGAACACCAGCACGCCGGGCACGGAGCCGAGGCCCACGAACGGCACGCAGGCCGCCTGGGCGAGGAGCGTCAGCGGGATGTTCCACCACGCCCCGGTGACCCAGGCCCGGGAGGAGTTCAGGCCCCAGAGCGTGGCCGAGAGGAACCCGAGCACCGCCCCGCCGACCATCAGCGGCAGGGCGGCTTCCAGGTGCAGATACCGCGGCCCGAGCAGCAGCAGGAACGGCCGCGGGAACGCCCACGCCGTCATCCACAAGCCCGCCCCCAACCCGACGGCCGCCCCGGC
>CAXTFX010000341.1:0-5279 GCA_964243185.1 uncultured Chthoniobacterales bacterium | reverse complement strand
ATTTTCAATGATCCGCCCTCGGTGGGCTTCTGCCAAACCCCGGGCTTTGTTTAACCCACGGTTTTTCAGGCCGCGCGACTCACGCCGGACGACCTCATCTTCGACGTCAAACACGGCCTCACGATCACGAAAACGGACGTGAACGTGGATGGGGCGGTGGTCGTTGCGGTAGAAAAAGAAACGGTAGCCATCCGGCGTGAAGACCGTTGGCATGAGCGCGGATGCGCCTCCAAGAACTCAACGCTCACCGGCTCAGTTCCAGCATCCGCCGGATCGGGCGCTCCGCCCGCACCCGAACGTCCTCCGGCAGGATGATCTCGGGCTGGAGCGTGTCGAGCGCGGCGTGCAGCTTTTCCAGCGTGTTCATCTTCATGAACCGGCAGTCCGCGCAGGCGCACTGGTCGGTCGGGCCGGGGATGAAGAGCTTGCCCGGCACCTCGCGCCGCAGGCGGTGCAGCATCCCGGCCTCGGTGACGATGATGAACTCCTCCGCCGGGTGGTCCCGGCAGTAGCCGATCATCCGCTCCGTCGAGCAGACCTCGTCCGCCAGCAGGCGCACGGCGAAGGTGCATTCCGGGTGGGCCACCACCGGGGCGTGCGGGTGCTGGGCGTGGATGCGCTCGATGCTCTGGCGGGTGAACTCGACGTGGACGTAACAGTTGCCCGCCCACAGGTCCATCTTGCGCCCGGTCTTCTCCATGACCCAGCCACCGAGGTTCTGGTCGGGGACGAACAGGATGTTCCGGTCCGCCGGCGCGGCCTGGACGATCCGCACGGCGTTGCCGCTGGTCACGATGACATCCGAGAGCGCCTTCACGCCCGCGGCGCAGTTGATGTAGGCGATGACGTAGTAGTTCTTGTCCGCGTGCTGCTTGAGAAACGCCTCCAGCCGCTCGGGCGGGCAGGATTCGCTCAGGGAACAGCCGGCGTCCAGGTCGGGCAGGACGACGGTCTTCTTCGGGTTCACGATCTTGGCCGTCTCCGCCATGAAGTGCACGCCGCAGAAGACGATCACGTCGGCGTCCGCGTCGCGGGCGTGGTAGGACAGACCCAGGGAATCACCGACGTAATCGGCCACGTCCTGGATCTCACCCACCTGGTAGTTGTGGGCGAGGATGACGGCGCGGCGTTCGACCTTGAGCCGGCGGATGTCGTCGGCGAGGTCAAAACCCGCGGCGCGGCGGGGCGGCGGGGCGAGGGTGACAGGCATCGGGAAACTTAGCACTCGGGCCGACCGGTGTTAAGGTCCGCGCCCATGAAACTCGCCTTCCTCGGTGCCGGCAAGATGGCCGCCGCCCTCGCCCGCGGTGCGTTGGCCGCCGGCCTCTGCCAGCCGGACGAACTGCGCGCCAGCGCCCGGTCGGCGCGTTCGCGGCAAACGTTCGCCGCCGCCGTCGGGCTGCCGGAGGAATCCCTGACGGAGGACAACCACGCCCTGGTCGCCGGGTGCGAGGCCCTGCTCCTGTGCGTCAAGCCCGCGGACGCCTGCGCGGTCCTGCGGGCCGTCGCCCCGAGCCTGCGCGGGCAGCCGGTGATCTCCGTGGTCGCCGGGGTGCTCCTAGCGGACTTGCAGGCGGCGGCCGGACCGGAAGCACCGCTGGTGCGCGCGATGCCGAACACCCCCGCCCTCGTCGGCCGCGGCGCGACGGCCTACGCCCGCGGCGCCCACGCCACGGACGCCCACGCCGCCCTGGCGGAGCGGCTGTTCGGGGCGCTGGGCGAGGCTCACCTGGTGGACGAGAAACTGATTGACGCCGTCAACGGTCTCTCCGGCAGCGGGCCGGCCTACGTGTTCACCGTCATCGAAGCCCTGGCGGACGGCGGCGTGCTCATGGGTCTGCCCCGCCCGCTGGCCGCCAGCCTCGCCGCGCAGACCGTGCTCGGCGCCGCCGAGATGGTCAAACAAACCGGCCAGCACCCGGCGCTCCTGCGCGAGGCCGTCGCCAGCCCGGGCGGCACGACCATCGCGGCCATCGAAGCCCTGGAAAAAGGGGGCCTGCGGGCCGCGCTCATCGCCGCCGTCCGCGCCGCCACGGAGCGGGCACGCGAGATGGGGCGCAAGTAGGCCGGAGGGAAGTGCCCGCGAAACACGCGAAAAGACGCGAAAGAAAGGCCGGGAAACAAAATCTCCTTTTTGCTTTTTCCTTTCGCGTCATCTCGCGTGTTTCGCGGGCACCCTTGCCTCCCGCCGAATCGCGCCCACAGTTTCCAGCCCGTGACTTTTCGCCGCTTTCTCCCGTTGCTCCTGGTCGTCGGCCTGCTCGCGCCGTCCGACGCGCACGCCAAAAATTCCCGCCGCGCCTCGGCGCCGGCCCGCGCCCGGCCCGCGCCCACCGCCCCGCAGCCGGAAATCCCCGTCACGTTCCTGCCGGGCGCCCCGACGCCCCCGCCCGTGCTGGCCCGGTCCGGCATCGTCATCGAGGCGCGCACCGGGCGCGTGCTCTACGAGAAGAACCCGGACGAACACCGCCCGGCCGCCTCCACCACCAAGCTGCTCACGGGCCTCATCATCGCGGAATCCGGTGGCCTGGACACTCCCGTCCAGATCGAAACCATTGACACGCTCTGCGAGCCCACCAAAGCCAACGTCAAGCCGGGCGAGGTGTATCCCCGCCGGCAACTGCTCCAGGCCCTGCTCGTCCACTCCTGCAACGACCTCGCCCGCGCCCTGGCCCGCGACCACGCCGGCAGCCTCGCCGCCTTCGCGGACAAGATGAACCGCCGCTCCGCCTCCCTCGGCGCCACCGACAGCGTGTGGACCACCCCCAACGGTCTGCCCACCCCGGGCCAGACGCAGTTTTCCACCGCCCGCGACCTCTCCAAAATCGCCCGCGTGGCCTACTTCAACCCGACCATCCGTGCCGTCGTCCGCACCCCGCGCCTGATCTTCGCCTTCAACGACGGGCACACGACCGAATGGGAAAACACCAACAAGGTCCTGCGCCGCTGGCCGTTTTGCAACGGCATGAAGACCGGCTACACCAACGCCGCCGGTCACTGCCTCGTTTCCAGCGCCGCCAGCAGCGAGCGCGAGGTCATCTGCGTGCTCCTCGGCGACAACAAGGCCATCTGGAACGATTCCCAGGGTCTGCTGGAATGGGCGCTGACGCTTTAAAGGATGCTGTTTTTATCCGCAGATTACGCCGATTCCGCGGATTTTTAGGAGGGGTTTTAGAGTTTCGGTAGCGGCCGCCGTCTGCCTTTCTCGACCCCTAAAACAATCTGCGTAACCGGCGTAATCTGCGGATAAAATGACCGATCCCTTCGCCGCCGAACTCGACGCCCTGCGCGCCCGCGCCCTGCACCGGCGCCTGCGGGAGATGACCCCCGCGGCGGGTGACGGCGGGGCCACCGTCACGCTGCCCACCGCGGGGCCGCTGGCGAACTTCGCCTCCAACGACTACCTCGGCCTCGCCGCCGACCCCCTCCTGCGCGACGCCGCTCGCACCGCCATTGACCACTGGGGCGTCGGCGCCGGCGCCTCCCGGCTCGTCTCCGGCACCCGGCCCGTCCACGCGCGGCTCGAGGAGGCCCTGGCCCATTTCAAGGGCACCGAGGCCGCGCTCACCTTCTCCTCCGGCTACGCCACGGCCCACGGCGCGCTCGGCGCGCTCCTGGGCAAGGACGACGTCGTCATCCTCGACAAGCTCATCCACGCCTGCTTCATCGACGCCGCCCGCGCCTGCGGGGCCGTCCGGCGCGTGTTCCCGCACAACCACCTCGGCAAACTGGAGGACCACCTCGTCTGGGCTCGCCGCGAGCACCCGCAGGCCCGCATCCTGGTCGTCACCGAGGCCGTGTTCTCCATGGATGGCGACCGCGCGCCCCTGCGGGAGATCGTGGAGCTGGAGGACCACCACGGCGCCCTGCTGCTCGTGGACGAGGCGCACTCCGTCGGCGTCGTCGGTCCGCACGGTCGGGGCCTGGCCGCCGAGCTCGGGCTGGCCGCCCGCGTGGACGTGCAGATGGGCACGTTGAGCAAAGCCCTCGGCGCCGCCGGCGGCTACGTGGCCGGCCGGCGCTCGTTGGTTGACCTGCTCGTCAACCGTGCCCGCTCCTTCATCTACTCGACCGCCACCCCCCCGCCCATCGCCGCCGCCGCCCTAGCCGCCGTGGAGTTCCTGGAAACGGACGCGGGCGAACGCCGCCGCCTCGCGCTGTGGGCCAACATCCACGCGCTCCATGCCGCCTTGCCACCCGCCCCGGAAATCCAAAACCCAAACTCCAAACTCCAAACTCCCCCTCCCGCCTCCTGCATCCTGCCCTGGATCGTCGGTGACGAGCGCGCCGCCCTGGACCTCTCGGCGCGGCTGGCCGACGCCGGTTTCCTCGCCCCGGCCATCCGTTACCCGACCGTGCCCCGCGGGACGGCCCGCCTGCGGTTGACGGTGACGGCGCGGCACCGGCCCGAAACCATCGCGGACCTCGGCCGGACGCTGGCGCGGCTGGTGCGGGGATGAGCCGGGGAAACCTCCCGTCCCCTGGGCCGTCGGCACACGGACGGTCACGCCATCAAACGCAGAATTTTCTTGCCGGGGAAGCTCCCCACCGGCACAACGGCGGGGCGGAAAAAACCCTCCGGCACGGTTCCCCTCTTTAGCCCCGGCACCCTATGAACATGCGAACACTCAAGATGCTGCTCTTCCTGCTCGTGGCCGCCCTGCTGGCGGGGCGCTTCACGGTCAACCTGCGCCACCGGGCGGCCCGCGCGTTCCCCGACAAGTTCGCCGACGCCAGCTTCAAGGAGCACTTTTCTCTGATTTGGAACGTGTTGCGCTGGTCCGGTCCCTACCTGGCGCCCGAGGGCACCTATTACCTGACCCGCTACTTGAGCGTGCCCACGCCCACCGGCCCCGTCGGCCTGCTGCCCGGCCAGGAGCTGCGCGTCGTGCGCGAGGCCGGCGCCCGCCTCATCGTCACCGCCCCCGCCGTGGCCGGTCTCCGCGAGTTGGACGTGCCCCGCTCCGCCCTGACGGACGACCTCGACCTGGCCCGCAACCTGGCCGTCCGCGATTGGAGCGCCCACGACGAGTTCCGCAGCCAGGTCGATGCCGACGACGCGGCCCGCGAGCGCGCCCGCCTCGGGCTCTACAAGGAAGCTGCCGCCGACCTCGCCGCCGCCGGGCGCAACCGGACCGCCGACGTGACCGCGGGGGTCGGCGGCCGGCCGACCGCCCTGCACCAAGGGCCCAACGTTCAGCGCGGCTACGCCTACCCGGTGGCCGTGCCCGTGTATGTGCCCGTCGGGGCCGGCGGCGGCTCCGCTGCCAGCGCCGCCC
>CAXTFX010000340.1:0-5296 GCA_964243185.1 uncultured Chthoniobacterales bacterium | reverse complement strand
GCGGCGACCTTGCGCACCAACCCGGCCGAGAGCTGCTGCCACACGTCCGGCTCCTCCTGCAACGCTTTGGCGAGGTCCGCCGGGGAGAGCCGCTTGATGTTCAGCGAAACGACCGCTTCCGTGTTCTCCGGCAGGTATTCGCGCCGGGCGGGCGCGCGGAACACCAGCAGCAACGACAGCGTGAGGACGATGCAGCAGGACACCCACACGAAGTGAAAGATGCGCAGGTCCTGCCGGTTGGCCGCCTCGCTCTCCTGCCGCCAGTTCGCCTCCAACTCGTCCAGCGAGCGCACCGCCTGCCGCTGGCGGACGACCTCCTCATAAAGTTTCTCCGCCTCCGGGCTGTCTGGCTGCGCGTCGTGGTCGGCCAGCACAGCGCCCGCCTGGTGGAACGGCTCCTCCTTGGCCTCCTCGATCCGGTCGGCCTGCCGGCGGATGGTGGCGATCTCCCGGTTCAACGCGGCGACCGCGGCGGTGACGTTCTTCTCCTTGGTCGCCAGCCCGCCCCGCACCTCCGCGGCGCGTTTGTGGAACTCCGCCAGCCGGGCGCGGGTCTCGCGCAGGGCGGCGTCGAGTTCCGTCAACGGCGTGGCGATGACCTCCCGCCGGGTCTTCTGGCGGGCGACCTTCTCGGGCAGCGCCGCGCGCTGGGCGTTGATCTCGCGCCGGCGCATTTCCCGGCCGCGGACGCCGTCGGGCGCCTCGGCGTCCACCACGCCCGCCGTGACCTGGAGCTGGGCGTGCTCGCGCAGCAGGGCGAGCTGTTCCGCGTCGAGCTCCGCCGTCTGTCGGTCGTGCTCGCGCAACGCGGCGGATTGTTCGGAGATGCGCGCCTGGGCCTCCTTCTCCTGCTGGACGACGGGCCGGCGCTCCTCGTCAATCTTCGCCAGCGCCGCCTGTGACTGGACGCGCGCATCCTCCCGCTCGGCCTCCTGCGCCTTGACGCGCTCCCCCAGGGACGCGATCTGCGCCGAGTTCTCGGCCAGTTCCCCCTCCAGCAGCCGCAGCGTCGCCACCGCCCCGTGCGCGGCGGGGTCGTCCAGGGCCTCCAGCCGCCGCCAGCAGGTGCGCCCGAGGGCGATCTCGGCTCGCTCCAGCGCCCCGTGCGAATGCGCCAGCGCCAGCCGGTTCTTCTGACGACGCAGGCGCCGGCTGACGGCCTTGATGCCAGTGTGAAAGAAATTCATGCCACGGAAAAGGTCCTGACACCCACCCTTTGCGAACCTCCGGCGGGTTCCGGACCGGGAAACGGCCGGGGGAATACATGCGCCCGTTTTCCGGCGAGCGACAGGGGAAAATTGCGCGCCGTCGGCCCCCGTGGCAGCTTCGGCCTCCCCTCCCCTTTGCGAGATGAGCACCCCGCACGAGACGACCCCCGCCGGACCGCTCATGGAGCAGATCACCCCGCGGCTGCGCAAGTGGGGTGATTTCTACGAGCTGGACGGCGAAGACTTCCGCCGCGTGGTGGGCCGGCCCCGCACCGGACGCAACCCCTTTGACGTGCTCTGGGAGCTCCGGGAGCTTGGCCGGTTGCTGATCCCCGGCGGGGAGTTGCCCGACGATAACCTGCCCGATGAAGCCATTCGGAGAACTGTTGGAAAAACTGGCTCGCGCTGAAGTGCGTTACGTCATGGTCGGTGGCGGAGCGGTGATTTTGCACGGCTATGCCCGCACCACGGGGGATTTAGACATCGTTGTGGAAACTAGCGCGGACAACGCCCACCGGTTGTTGGCGGCGTTAGCCACTTGGGGCGAAGGCTTTGGCGCTGAACTGCCGGCGGAGGAGTTAACGACTCCGGCCATCGGCCCCTTGCGGGTCCAGGAGGAATTCCCGCTGGACGTTTTCACCCTGATCCGCTCCCGGCGCCTGGACCGAGCCTTTTCCTACGAGGAACTGCTGACCGACGCCGAGCGACGCACCATTTCCGAGGGCGTAGAAATTACCTTCGCCTCCATTCCACGGTTAATGGACATGAAGACGGGCACCAACCGGGGCAAGGACCTGACGGACATTGAGGTTCTCAGTGAAATCCTCCTCGGCCGGCGCCTCCGTGCCGAGGTGGACCTAGCCGGGATGACCCCGAAACCGCCCGACGGCCCCAGCGCCGGACCCGGCGAATGGCCGCTGCCGCCGCCGGTTTGCGTTTACGATTACGCACCACAGCGGCGGGCTAGGGATTGAGGCTTCGCCTGTCTCGCAGACGCGGCTGCCCGCCCTACCTCCGCCGTTGCGCTACTCCTCCCCGCCCGACTGGAGCTTTGCCAGGATGGAATAGTCCTCCAGCGTCGTTGTGTCGCCCGTGACCGTCTGGCCGCCGGCGATCTGCTTGAGCAGCCGGCGCATGATCTTGCCCGAGCGGGTCTTCGGCAGCGCGGGGGTGAACCGGATCTGGTCGGGCTTGGCGATGGCGCCGATGAGCTCGCCGACGTGCTTGCGTAACGCTTCGCGCAGCGCCTTGTCGGCCGTTTGGCCCTCCTTGACGGTCACGAACGCCGCGACGCCCTGGCCCTTGATCTCGTCCGGGCAGCCGACCACGGCGGCCTCGGCCACGGCGGGGTGCGCCACCAGAGCGCTCTCGATCTCGGCGGTGCCGAGGCGGTGGCCGGCGACGTTGAGCACGTCGTCCATGCGGCCGGTGATCCAGAAGTTGCCGTCCTCGTCCCGCCGGGCGCCGTCGCCGGTGAAGTAATAATCCTTGCCGGGGAACTCGCTCCAATACGTCTTGGCGTAGCGCTCCGGGTCGCCGTGGATGGTCCGCACCATCGAAGGCCAGGGACGGCGGATGACGAGCTTGCCGCCCTGGTTGGCCGGCAGCTCGTTGCCCTCGTCGTCCACCACGGCGATGTCCGCGCCGAAGAAGGGCAGGGTCGCGGTGCCGGGCTTGGTGGGCGTCGCGCCGGGCAGCGGGGTGAGCATGTGGGCGCCGGTTTCCGTCTGCCACCAGGTGTCCACGATGGGGCAGCGACCGCCGCCGATCTTCTCGCGGAACCACATCCAGGCCTCGGGGTTGATGGGCTCGCCGACGGTGCCGAGCAGGCGCAGGGAACTCAGGTCGTGCTTGGCCGGCCACTGGTCGCCCCACTTGATGAAGGCGCGGATCGCCGTCGGCGCGGTGTAGCAGATGGTGATGCCGTATTCCTCGATCAGGCTCCACCAGCGGTCGGGCTCCGGCCAGTTCGGCGCGCCCTCATACATGAACACGGTCGCGCCGGCGGCAAGGGGACCATAAACGACGTAGGAATGGCCGGTGATCCAGCCGACGTCGGCGGTGCACCAGTAAACGTCGTCGTCGCGCAGGTCGAAGACGTATTTGCAGGTCGCGTGGGTGCCCGTCAGGTAGCCGCCGGAGGTGTGGAGGATGCCCTTGGGTTTTCCCGTCGAGCCACTCGTGTAAAGGATGAACAACGGGTGCTCGCTGTCGAAGGCTTCAGCCGGGCAGTTCGCGTTCACGTAATCCATCTCGCGGTGCCACCAGACGTCGCGGTGTTCCTTGAGGTGGATGGGGTTATTGGCGCGGCGGAAGACGATGACCTTTCGCACGCTGTCCACACCCTCCAGGGCGTTGTCCACGTTCTGCTTGAGCGGCACGATGGCCCCGCGCCGGTAGCCGCCGTCGGCCGTGACGACGAGCGTGGCACCGCTGTCATAGATGCGGTCGCGGATGCTCTCGGCCGAGAACCCGCCAAAGACGACGGTGTGGACCGCCCCGAGGCGCGCGCACGCCAGCATCGCCACGGCGGCCTCGGGGATCATCGGCAGGTAGATCAACACGCGGTCGCCGGTCTTGACGCCGTTGCGTTTCAGCACGTTGGCGAACTTGCAGACCTCGCGGTGAAGCTGCTGGTAGGTGATGGTGCGCTTCTCGCCGGGTTCACCCTCGAAGATGATGGCCGCCTTGTTCTTGCGCGTGCCCTGGGCGTGACGGTCCACGCAGTTCTCGGCCACGTTGAGCTTGCCGCCGACGAACCACTTGGCGAAGGGCGGCTGCCAGTCGCAGACGGATTTCCACGTCGTGTGCCAGCGCAGTTCGTTGGCCTCGCGCGCCCAGAACGTGTCGGGCTGGTCCATGCTCTGGCGGTAGAGCCGGCGGTATTCGGCCAGGGAGCCGACGCGCGCGTTGGCGGCGAAGTCGGCCGGCGGCTCGAAGACGCGGTTCTCCGCGAGGTGACTCTCAATGTTGGTGCTGGCGGCGGGGGCGTCGGTGGACATGTTTGGGGGGAAGTGGGGGAAAGAGGAAACGTTACCGCGCCCGACCGACCGCTCAAGGGGTTTTCCCGGTCCAAGCGGCTTGCGTCCGCCTCGGCGCGGAGGGACGTTGTTCCTCGCGATGTCTGCGACGCCGCCCCCGCACCTGCCCCCGGCGACCGCCGCGCGGGACGGCCGCTCCCTCGGGGTGGCCCTGCGCTACGCCGGCCGGGCGATGCGCCTGCGCTGCCCGGTGTGCGGGACGCGGCCGATCTTCGTCCCCCTGCGCCGCGTGCGCCCGCGCCGGCTGCTGCACGACTGGCTCCAGCCGCTCGACGGCTGCACGCGCTGCGGCTATCCCTACGAGCGCGAGGAGGGCTATTTCCTGTTCGCCATCTTCGGCATCAACTTCATGGCCGCGGTCTTCACCGCGCTGGTGACGTATGTGGCCCTGGACATCGTCGAGGTGTTCGGCCGGCTGGACTACTGGACGGTGACGCTGGCGGTAGCCGGACCCATCCCGGTGATCAACTTCCTCGTTGCCCGGCACTCCAAGGCGTTGTGGATCGCGCTGGACCACTTCTTCGACCCGCACCTGCCGCGCACGGACGATGACGACGGCCCGCCGTGGAACGACGACGACGATGACGACGGCAACATGGTCCGCCACGACCCGCCCGCGGGCGGCGGCGGGCAGAGCCGACGGCCGGACGAGGACGAAAAATACGTGGACGCGGAGCCGGAGCGACCGGTGAAGGGCGGGGCGCTGGTCGGCGCGGGGGCGGCGGAATGATCCTCGCGCAGAGGTCGCAAGGGTCACAGAGGAAGAGAGAAGAAGGGGTTGGGTGGGAGCTTTTATCCTCCACCTTCCTCCTTGACGACCCTTGCGACCTCTGCGCGAGGCCACCGGTGCGATCACGTCCAATACCGCACCCGCCCGGGCCCAAACCTCCGGGCGATCTCCCGCTCGAACCAGCCGCGCAGGGCCGCCATCGTCTCCTTGGGGTAAACGTATTTGGTCCCGCCGAACTTGTTGCGCTTGGCGGCGCGGCCGGCCTCGTCCATCTCCAGCTTGGAGTTCGGATACCAGCCGCGCAGCACCTCCTTGGA
>CAXTFX010000339.1:0-5301 GCA_964243185.1 uncultured Chthoniobacterales bacterium | reverse complement strand
GACAGCTACCAGTCCATGCCGCTGCACGGGTTCACCCGGATGTTCGAGAACATGCTCGACCATCCGAACATCAAGGTGATGCTCAACACGGACTACCGCGACGTGCGGGAGTTCATCCCGTTCAAGGAGATGATCTACACGGGGCCGATTGACGAGTTCTTCGACTGCCGTTTCGGCAAATTGCCGTATCGCTCCATCCAGTTCAAACACGAGACGCACGACCGGCCGAAATACCAGTCCGCGGCCGTGGTGAACTACCCGAACGATTACGCCTACACGCGCATCACGGAGTTCAAGTATCTCACGGGTCAGGAGCACCACAAGACGAGCGTCGTCTATGAGTTCCCGCAGGCCGAGGGCGACCCGTATTATCCCATCCCGCGCGCCGAGAATTCCGTGTTGTATAAGCAATACCAACAACTCGCGGAGGAAACCCCGGGCGTGCATTTCGTCGGCCGGCTGGCCTCGTATCGCTACTACAACATGGACCAGGTCGTCGGCGCGGCGTTGACGATGTTCAAGAAACTCTCGCGCGGTCAGGAGAGCGCGGTCATTCGCCCCGCCCCCACGGCCGCGGTCGCCGTCCGGGTTAACGGGAACGGCAAAACGGAAAAGCCTAAACTCGGCGTTTGAGGCATTTTTGACGAACCGCCGGCGGTCCCTCCGGGCACCTCCGGCACGGCGAACGGTGACGCTGCCAGGCACCTCCAGGCCGGGTTCAAAATTAGCACCCGGTCACCATTTCAGCGACCCGCGCCCGGTCCCATTCCCCGTCCGCCACCACGACCCGATAGCGCCACGTCACGGTTTCGCCCGACGCTTGGATCACTTCTTCGGAGTAGCTAAACGCCGCGCTGGCGCAGGTCCACGGAGCTTGGCGCGCGAACCACGACGTCGGGTAACGGGCGTTATCCGGGTGATCGCTGAACACCAAGGTCGAGCAACGGTCCGTCCCGTCGTGCCGTCCGACGAAGGCCAGCCACGCGGCGCGCCGGCCCATGATGCCCGCGTCCTCGGAACCATCGGCCGCGAGCATCCGGCCGCCGCCCTCGAAGGCGAACTCCCGCGGGCCGCGCCAGAACAGCCCGCCGTAGCCGGCGTTTTCCCGACCCTGGGTCGTTGGCGAACCCCAGCGCAGTTCCGTCCCGCGCACGTTCGTCAGCCGAAACTCCAGGTCGAGGCTCCACGCCGCGTTCGCCTCATCCACGGGACCCACCGCGAGGGTGCGGGTCTCCTCCAGCCACGTTTCGCCCGCGGCCGTAGTCCAGCGCAGGCGCTCTCCCATCCGCGGGCCGTTCACGGGGTCGCAGTCCATCGTGTCCCAACCGACGTGCTCCTGGCGGCCCGCGTTGTCCAGCGCGAGGTAGCCGCGGTCCCGCACGTAGGTAGGGCCGCCCCAGAAGTTCTGCCCGGACAGCTCCGCGCACGTCATCGCCAGCCCGTGGTGCCAGCGGTGGTCGTGCGGCCGGAAACCCGTGACAACTTCGCCCGCCAGCGTGCTTAGAGGGTGAAAATACGGCTTGGGCGCTTCGGACGCCGGCACCTGCGGCGCATAGACGTAGCGGAACAACGGGCGCCCCGCGTGTCGCAACTCGACGGCCTCGCCCAGGTCGTGCCGGAGACGGAAGTCACTCATCGCGACAAGGACGTCTCCCCCGTGGCGAAGGTGCCCGCGACGTGTTGATAGAACGGGTCCCCCGGCCGGATCTCCCCCGCCCGCACGGTCCGGTCCGTGGCCGCGGATTGATACAGCGCGCTCAGGAACTCCAGCGTCCGGCGCGATTCGCCCCCCGAAACTTCCGGCCGCTCCCCGCACGCCAGACGGTCGAGCACGGCAGCGACCAGCGGCGTGTGCTTTGCGGGCACGTCCGGCCCCGGCAACCGCGCCCAGCCCTCGCGCTCGGCGGCCTCCTCGCAGCCCGGCGCTGGGGTGAAGGTCCAGTCCGCGTCCTGGTAGTCGTAGAGCTGGACGACCTCTGCCGTGGCCCGCTGGAAATCCAGCCGCACGCGGGTTTCCTGCCGCGGGCAGAGCACAGAGGAGCCCACCGTCGCCAGGGCCCCGTTGGCGAAACGCACCGTGCCCATCATCGTGTCGTCCACGCGGATGTCGCGGTCCAGGGTGGCCATCGTGGCCCGCACCTCCTGCCAGTCGCCCAGGAGGGAGAGCAGGAAATCCATCGCGTGGATGCCGTGGGCCGTCGTCGTGCCGCCCACCTCCGTCTCCCACTTGCCCCGCCAGGGGACGGCGTAGTAGGCCGGGTCGCGGAACCACGTCGTCAGGCAAACGGCCACCAGCGGCCGGCCGAGCGTGCCCGCGCGGACGAGCTCCCGCAGCCGTCGCCCGCCCGACCCGAAACGCCACTGGAAGACCACCGCGCAGAACCGCCCCGAGCGGGTCTCGGCCGCCTCGATGCCGTCCAGCTCGGCCAAGGACGCGCACAACGGCTTCTCGCAGAGGACGTGCGCCCCGGCCTCCAGGCACCGCACGATCTGGGCGGCGTGCACCCCCGGCGGCGAGCAGACGTGGACGAGGTGGGGGCGGCAGACCGCCAGCATTTCCGCGACGTCTGTCGTGGCGAACCCGATGCCGTGCTGCGCGGCAAACGCCTCCGCCCGCGCTTGGTCCAGGTCCACGGCCCCGAAGATCTCGACCCGGCCGCCCTGGGCCCGGAGGGCCTCGACGTGGACGTGGGCGATGCCGCCCGTGCCGATCAGGGCGACGCGAAAGGTCTTCATGCGGCCGAGACTGCCGGCGCGCCCCCCGCCGCGCAAGGAGGGAATTCGCACCGGGCCGGCCCCGAAAAATTTCCGTTGACGCCCGCCCGGACGCCCGCTCTAGTCCCCCTCTAGCTCTTATCAAGAGTGGCGGAGGGACTGGCCCGACGATGCCACGGCAACCGCCGGCTTGCGCGTGATTCATATAACACGCTCGGGTCGGGTCAAGGTGCCAATTCCAGCCGCGGCGAGGTTCCTCCGGGTTCCCTGCCGCGGAAAAGATGAGAGGAAAGTCTGGGTCGGCGCCGAAGTCACCCCCGCGCATCCGATTTCATCGGGTCCGGGGGAAGGAGCGCCGGCAGGGAATTTCCTGTCGTCCTGGAAACTCCAAGGTTCGGAACAGGCCAGTCCCCCCGCCCCCTCGTTGGGAGCGTCAAGGACCCTTGCACCGACCAACCATGCACCAGACCGACCGCAGCCCGTTTTTCACCGCCCTCCGTTGTCGGGAGTGCGGCCGTGAATACCCCAAGAAGGCCACCCACGTTTGCGAATGGGACTTCGGTCCCCTGGAGGCCGCCTACGACTACGCCGCCATCGGCGCCGTGCTCACCCGCGAAAAGATCGAGAGCCGCCCGCGCTCCATGTGGCGCTACCGGGAGCTGCTGCCCATTGACGGGGAGCCGGCCGTCGGGATGCAAACGGGCTGCACCCCCCTGGTGCGCGCGGACCGGCTCGCCGCCCGCCTGGGCCTCCGCGCCGGGGATTTGTGGGTCAAGAACGACACGGTGAACTTCCCCACCCTGTCCTTCAAGGACCGCGTCGTTTCCGTCGCGCTGTCCCGCGCCAAGGAGCTCGGTTTCGACACGGTGGCCTGCGCCTCCACCGGCAACCTGGCGAACTCCGTCGCCGCCAACGCCGCCGCCGCCGGGCTGAAGTCCTACGTGCTGATCCCCGCGGACCTGGAGCCCTCCAAGGTGCTCGGTTCCCTGGTGTTCAACACCAACGTCATCGGCATCCGGGGCGCCTACGACCAGGTCAACCGCCTGTGCTCCGAGATCGCCGGCAAATACGGCTGGGGCTTTGTCAACGTGAACCTCCGCCCGTATTACGCCGAGGGTTCCAAGACGATGGGCTTCGAGATCTGCGAGCAACTCGGTTGGCGGACCCCGCGGCACACCGTCGTCTGCATGGCCAGCGGCTCGCTGCTGACCAAGGTTTACAAGGCCTACCAGGAGTTCGGCAAACTCGGCCTGGTGGACGAAACCCCGTTCTCCATCCACGGCGCCCAGGCCGCCGGCTGCGGCCCCATCACCGCGGCCATGAAGGCGAACGCCGACGTAGTCCGCCCCGTGGCCCGGCCGCAGACCATCGTGAAGAGCCTCGCCATCGGCACGCCCGCCGACGGCCTCTACGCCCTGGCCGCCATGCGCGAAACCGGCGGCTACTCCGAGGACGCCACAGACGAGGAGGTCATCGAGGGCATCCGCCTGCTGGCCGAGGCCGAGGGCATCTTCGCCGAAACCGCCGGCGGCGTGACCATCGCCTGCACCCGCAAGTTGATCGAAACCGGCCACATCCGCCCTGGCGAGCCGACGGTTTTGTGCATCACCGGCCACGGCCTGAAAACCCAGGAAGCCCTGGCCGGCCACTGCGGCGAGGCCCGCCTGCTCGGCCCCAGCCTGCGCGAGTTCGAGCACGCCATCGGTGAGGAACTGCTCGCGGCCTGAACCTTTTACCAGCCCTTTCATGCCCACCATCCGCATCCCCACCCCCCTGCGTAAGCTCACCGGCGAGCGCGAAACCATCCAGGCCGACGGCGCCACCGTCGGCGAACTGCTCTCGGCCATTGACCAGACCTATCCCGGCCTGCGGGAGCGCATTTGCGACGAAAAGGGGCAGGTGCGCCGCTTTGTCAACGTTTACGTCAACGACGAGGACATCCGCTTCCTGGAAGACCAGGCCACGCCGGTGAAGGGCACCGACGAGGTGTCCATCGTCCCCGCCATCGCAGGGGGTTAGGACCCCGGCTCAGAACGATGAGAAACGCTTGCGCCGGATCGTCGGTAGGTCCGCCGCGGCGCCCTGGCCGCCCCGGCGCGGCTTGACGACCTCGTGCGTCGCGCCGGGGGGCAGCTTGCCCGCCGCGTCCGGCTCGACCGCCTCGCCGCGCGTGACCACGTCGCGGGTGAACTTCTCCTCCGCGGCGGCGACTTCTTCGGGGGTCGGCTCGCATGGTTCGCTCATGCCGGTTGCCTACGCCCCGCCGCAGCCGCAGTCAAACCCGCAGTCGAAGCGCAGCCGGCGCAGCGTCAGGCCCCCGCGGGACTTGACCACGGCGTGCGTTTTCCTCGTGCGCGGGTGGTCAAAGGGATGACCGCCGCGCTCGGACGGCCGGTTGCTCTGGGAAAGGTCCACCCGGCCCAGGCGCAGCAGGTCCTCCACGAAGAAGCGCGCCGCGTTCTCCGGCGCCGGGGCCTCGGCGGAACCGGCGTCCGGCGCGGCGGCGGCCGCCTGGAACAGCGGGGGATCGGAGGGAGCATGCACGGAGAGCGACCCCATCCCCGGCCCCAGGTCGTAGTCCTCCGC
>CAXTFX010000338.1:0-5303 GCA_964243185.1 uncultured Chthoniobacterales bacterium | reverse complement strand
CTCAACTTGCTGCCGTTCGCGTCGGTGAACGAGCCGTTAATGATGGCGATCAGATCAACCAGTGTCCAGACACGCACGCCGCCGCAGGTGAAGAGTTGACCGAGGGGGCGCGCAGGCCAACCGATCCGCGGAAAATAGACCGGACCGGCGTCATTCGGACCTCGACCCGACTCCCCGGAGGAAGGCGACCGCCTGCCCCAAGGCTCGCGCCCGGTGGCTGAGACGATTTTTCACCGCCGCCGACAGTTCGCCAAACGTCATTTCGAGCCCCTCCGGCACGAACAACGGGTCGTAGCCGAAGCCCTCAGCCCCGCGTTCGGCCGACACGAGCGTGCCTTCGACGACGCCGTCAAAATCCCCCACCCGCGCGCCGTCCCGCGCCAGCGTGATGTGGCAGTGAAAGCGCGCCGTCGGCCGCCCCCCCAGAGCACCGACGCGCGCGAGTTCGGCGAGGAGTTTGCGCCGGTTCGCCGCGTCGTCCGCCCCGGGACCAGCGTAGCGGGCGGAGATCACGCCCGGGGCGCCGCCGAGCGCGTCCACCCCCAGCCCCGAGTCGTCGGCCAGCACGACGGCGTCGCGTTGGCGCACGGAGGCCGCCAGGGCTTTCAGGGCGGCGTTGTCGGCGAACGTGGCCCCGGTTTCCTCCACCTCCGGCCAGTCCGGGTGCGCGGCGAGGTCCGTGACCGTCCACCCCGCCGGGGCGAGGATGGCGCGGACCTCGACGGTTTTGTGGGCGTTGCGGGTGGCGAGGAGGAGAGCAGGCATAGGGCGGCTTGATGCAAGATACAGGATGCGGGATGCTGGATGCCCGAAAAACGGGGCGAACGCCGGCTCCGTTGCTCTGGCGCCACCTTGCAGCCGCACCCGGCATCCCGCGTCCACCGCCTTGGCCTTCTACCACTTCACCGACATGACCAGCAGCGAGAAGCGCAAACCTTACCCCTTCGACACCATCGAGCCGCGGTGGCAGCAGCGTTGGGCGGAAGAACAGACCTTCCGGGCGCCCAACCCCGGTGACCCGGATTTCGACCCCGCGCGGCCGAAGTTCTACGTCCTGGACATGTTCCCCTACCCCAGCGGCACCGGCCTGCACGTCGGGCACCCGGAGGGCTACACGGCCACGGACATCCTGGCGCGTTACAAGAAGATGCGCGGCTTCAACGTGCTGCACCCGATGGGTTGGGACGCCTTCGGCCTGCCCGCCGAGCAATACGCCATCAAGACGGGCCAGCACCCGCGCGTGACGACGGAAACCAACGTCGCCCGCTTCAAGGACCAGCTCACGCGCCTGGGCTTCAACTACGACTGGCGCCGCGAGGTCAACACGACCGACCCCGGTTACTTCCGGTGGACGCAGTGGATCTTCCGGTTGATCTACGAATCCTGGCTCAACCCGGCGACGAACCGCGCTGAACCGATCTCCACTTACGCGGGGAACGACCCCGACAGCGTGCGCCTGGCCTACGTCGCCGAGGCGCCGGTGAACTGGTGTCCGGGTCTGGGCACCGTGTTGGCCAACGAGGAAGTGGTGGACGGCAAGAGCGAGGTCGGCGGTTTCCCCGTCGAGCGCCGGCCGATGCGCCAGTGGATGCTGCGCATCACGGCGTTCGCGGAACGGTTGATTGATGAACTGGACGGACTGGACTGGCCGGAGGGCATCAAGCTGTTGCAGAAGAACTGGATCGGTCGCAGCGAGGGCGCGCTTGTGAAGTTCGAGATTGCGGACTTCCAACCACGGACGGTCGAAGTTTTCACCACGCGACCCGACACTTTGTTTGGCGCGACCTACATGGTGCTTTCCCCGGAGCATCCCCTGGTGGACCAGATCACCGCGCCGGGGTGCCGGGAGGCCGTGGCAAACTATCGTGCGGCCGTCGGGGGAAAATCGGATTTGGAGCGCACGGAACTAGCGAAGGAAAAGACCGGGGTCTTCACGGGGGCGCACGCCATCAACCCGGTCAACGGCGAACGCCTCCCCATCTGGATTGCAGACTACGTGCTGGTTGGCTACGGCACGGGCGCCATCATGGCCGTGCCCGCGCACGACGAGCGGGACTGGGAGTTTGCCCGAAAGTTTAGTCTGCCGGTTCGGCATGTCGTCAAACCGACCGTTGGGGATGTAAACGAGGAGGTTTGCTTCGACGAGGAAGGCGTCGCCGTAAACTCCGGTCTGTTAGATGGTCTGCCGACCGCACCGGCCAAGGCGAAGATCATCGCTTGGCTGGAAGCGCACGACCGCGGCCAGCGTCGGATCAACTACAAACTGCGCGATTGGCTGTTCTCCCGCCAACGCTACTGGGGCGAACCGTTCCCCGTCATCTGGCGCGACGGCAAACACGAGTCTCTGCCCGAAGGCGAGTTACCGTTGGTTCCCCCCGACCTGGAAGACTTCAAGCCCACCGGCACGGGCGAGCCGCCGTTGGCGAAGGCGACCGACTGGGTGCGTTACTCCGTGGACGCCACGCGCGAGCTCAACACCATGCCGCAGTGGGCCGGCTCGTGCTGGTATTACCTGCGGTATTGCGACCCGCAGAACGCGGCGCGGTTCACGGGCGAGGACGCCGAGAAGTATTGGATGGGCGGCGGCAAACCCGGCGGCGTGGACCTGTATGTCGGCGGCACGGAGCACGCCGTCTTGCACCTGTTATACGCGCGGTTCTGGCACAAAGTTTTGTTCGACCGCGGCCAGGTTTCTACCCCGGAGCCGTTCCAGCGTCTGGTCAACCAAGGGCTCATCCTCGGCGAGGATGGACAGAAGATGTCCAAGAGCCGCGGCAACGTGGTCAACCCGGAAGAAGTCGTCGCCGACTACGGGGCGGATTCCCTGCGGTTGTTCGAGATGTTCATGGGGCCGCTGGAGCAGACCAAGCCGTGGAGCATGACCGGCGTGCAGGGCGTGCACCGCTTCCTGGCGCGCGTCTGGCGGTTGTTCATGGCGGAGGACCAGGAAGGACTCTGGACGTTGAGCGACGCGGTCCAAGATATCACCCCCACGTCGGCGCAACTCCGCGTCGTTCACGCAACCATCAAGAAAGTCACCGCCGACATCGAGACGTTGTCTTTCAACACCGCGATCTCGGAGATGATGAAATTCGTGAACGAGTTCACCACCGCACCCGCCCGGCCGGTGTCGGCCCTGCGGGTGCTGCTGCCGTTGCTGAACCCGTTTGCCCCGCACGTCACGGAAGAACTCCACGCCCTCCTCCAAACCCGCTTCCCCGACGGGGCGGGCCTGCTCGCCCATCAGCCGTGGCCGATGCACGATGAGCGATACCTGATTGAGACGGAGGTCGAGTTGCCCGTGCAGGTCAACGGCAAGGTGCGGGACCGCATCGTCGTGCCCAAGGACGCGCCGACTGCCGACGTGGAGGCTGCGGCGCTCGGGAGCGCGCGGGTGCAGGAGTTCATCGCCGGCAAGCCCGTGCGTAAGCTCATCGTCCTGCCGGGCAAGCTCGTGAACGTCGTCGTCTGACCGGGCCGGAAGTCGGCGCGTTGGCAAATGACTTGCGTTTGGACGGGTCCCGTTTAGCGTCGGTTTCCCGATGCCAGCGACCTTTCTCCGCGCCGTCGCAGCCGCCGTGTGCGCGGTGGGTTTCCTGCCCGCCGCGGGTGCGGCTCCCCTGAAGGTGGCGACGCTCTCCACCGTCCTGGCCGACGTGGCCCGGGGCGTCGGCGGGGACCGGGTCGCTGTCGTCGAGATCGTCCGGCCGGGGGTGGACCCGCACGAGTTCCAGCCCACGCCGGGGGACGTGCAGCAGGCGGCGGGGGCCGACATCGTGCTCGTTTCCGGCAAGGGGCTGGAGGGCTACCTGGCCAAGCTGGAGGAGGGCGCGGGCGGGCGGGCGAAGTTCACGGACGTGGGCGCGCGCGTTGGCGCGTCGCTCAAAATCCGGGAGGAGGGCCGGACGCTGGAGGACCCGCACTGGTGGCATTCCGTCGCCAACGTCCGCCGCGCGGCGGAGGTCGTGCGCGAGGTGTTCGCCCGGGCGGACCCGCCCGACGCGACGGAGTTCGCGCGCCACGCCGCGGCCTACGCCGCCGGGCTCGACGCGCTGGACGCCGCCGTGAAGCTCAAGGTCGCCGAGCTGCCCCGCGAGCGGCGCAAGCTCGTCACCAGCCACGATGCCTTCGGGTATTTCGCCCGCGACTACGGGTTCACCGTCTATTCCATCGAGGGCGTGTCCACGGCGGAACAACCGAGCACGCGGCGGGTCGCCGAGCTGCTACGCACCATCCGCGCCCAGCAGGTCAAAGCCGTGTTCTTCGAGAGCACCCAGAACCCGAAGGTCATCGCCGAGATCACCCGGGAAACGGGCGCGACCGTCGGCGGCGAGCTGTTCGCGGACGGGCTCGCGGCCGAGGGCGAAGCGGCGACCTACGCGGGGATGATGCGCCACAACGTCAACACCGTCGTGGACGCCCTGAAATAGATGCGCGGCCGACCGTCCATTCAACTCGCGCTGGTCTTCCTGGCGTTTGCCCTGCTCGGGGTCCCGGTCTGGCGGTTAACCCGGACGGACGCCCGCGCGGCGGAGCTTCCCGCGCCGTCGTCCCTTTCCCCGCCCGTCACTCCCGTTGAAGAACTTACCCTCACGGCCGCCTTCGCCCCGGCGCCGGAGGAATTTCGCGTGCAATCGCTCGGGCGGGACGTGCTCGCCGGCCACGGGCCGCCGGGAGAATTCACGGGCACCTGGAAGACGGACCTCCCCGCGGCGGGACTCGACCTCGCCCTCCAGGCCCGCTGGCCGTCCACCGACGCGCCGGGGGCCGTCCGCGTCACGGTGCGCTTCGCCGATGACCGCCGGCCCCCGGTGGAGAAAACCTTTTGGGCCAACCGCGGGAGCCTGACCGAACTCGTCACCGTCCCCGGCACTGCGGCCCCCTGAACTCCCGCCATGTCCGCCCACCGCCTCACCCTCCGCGACCTGACCGTCTCCTACCGGGGCGTGCCGGCGTTGCACCACGTCGGGCTCGAGCTGCGCTGCGGGCGCTGCGTCGGGTTGCTCGGGCCGAACGGCGCGGGGAAGAGCACCCTGCTCAAGAGCATCGCCGGCCTGCTGCCCTTTGAAACCGGCCGCGTCCAGTTCGGGGAGCACCATCACCACGACCACGATCACGCCGCCGGCCCGGCGGCCCGCTCCATCGCCTACCTGCCCCAGCGCAGCCTCGTGGACTGGGACTTCCCGCTCACCGTGCGCGGCCTCGTGGAGATGGGCCGTTACCCCGCGCTCGGGGCCTGGGGCCGCTTCGGGGCCACCGACGCCACGGCCGTGGCGGACGCCCTCGCCGCCGCGCGGCTGGAC
>CAXTFX010000337.1:4121-5304 GCA_964243185.1 uncultured Chthoniobacterales bacterium | reverse complement strand
CAACCCGCCCCGTCCCACCCATGAGCACCTACTCCGCCCAACACCTCCGCGAGACCGCCGCCATCGTCGCCCAACTCGACCCGGACGTCTGCGAACGCGCCGTGGACGTCCTCGCCGGGGCCCGCGCGCGGGGCGGCCGGCTGTTCATCCTGGGCGTGGGCGGCAGCGCGGCGAACGCCAGCCACGCCGTCAACGATTTTCGCAAGATCGCGGGCTTCGAGGCCTACGCGCCGACTGACAACGTTTCCGAGCTGACCGCGCGCACCAACGACGAAGGTTGGGCCGGCGTGTTCGCCGAGTGGCTCAAGGGCAGCCGGCTCAACGACCGGGATGCGTTGCTGATCTTCTCCGTCGGCGGGGGCAACCTGGAGAAGAACGTTTCCCCCAACCTCGTGGCCGCCCTGGAACTGGCCAGGGAGCGCGGGGCGGCGGTCGTCGGCGTCGTCGGCCGCGACGGCGGCCACACGGCGAAAGTCGCCGACGCGGCGGTGATCGTGCCCACGGTCAACCCGGAGAACACGACCCCGCACGCCGAGGCTTTCCAGGCCGTCGTGTGGCACCTGTTCGTCTCGCACCCCAAGTTGAAGGTCGCCCAGACGAAGTGGGAGAGCACGAAGTGACCGCGCTTCGCGCGGAATGACGAAGCTCGAATGACGAAATCCGAAGGATTGACCCGTGACCAAGGGGACGGGACTCCAGGCTCCGAAGTTGAAACTCCTTTCGAGCTTCGGGCTTCGGGCTTCGTCATTCCGGCGAAGCCGGCCGTTTTCCTCGACCGCGACGGCGTGCTCAACCCCTCGGTCGTGCGTGACGGCCGGCCGTTCCCGCCGGCGACGGTGGCGGATTTTGTCCTTTACCCGGACGCCGCCCCGAGTTGCGCCCGGCTGGCGGCAGCGGGGTTCGTGCTCGTCGTGGTGACGAACCAACCCGACCTCGGTCGCGGCACCCAGAGTCTCGCGGCCGTGGAGGCCATGCACGCCCGGTTGTTGGCGGCGATCCCGGAGATCGCCCGGGTGGAGGTCTGCCCGCACGGCGGCGCGGACCACGGGCAGCCCTGCGAGTGCCGCAAGCCCCAGCCGGGAATGCTCCGGCGCGCGGCGGCCGCCCTCGGGTTGGACCTGTCCCGCAGTTGGATGGTGGGCGACCGCTGGCGGGACGTTGACGCCGGGCGGGCGGCGGGCTG
>CAXTFX010000337.1:0-4021 GCA_964243185.1 uncultured Chthoniobacterales bacterium | reverse complement strand
ACGGCGCCCCGCGGCACCCGGTTGCTCGGGGCGCGGTAGTGGATGGGCACCTCGGCGAAGCGGTGCTTACGCAGGAGGTAACGCAGCTCCGTCTGGTAGAAGTGCGCCCGGGAGCGGAGGGGATAGCGCAACAGCCGGCCGATGATGTCCCGGTGGAACCCCTGGAACCCGCTGGTCATGTCATACATCTTCGTGCCCAGCAGGGTGTTGGCCAGGAACGTGCCCACCCGGGAGAGCAACCGGCGCTTGAGCGGGCTGTCGGCCATTGATCCGCCGTTGCAGAAGCGCGAGCCGAAGGCGCATTCATTGCCCTCGTTGAGCACGCGCAGGAACATCGGCACGGCGCGCGGATCGTGCGACATCCCGCCGTCCATCTCAATGATGAGTTCGTGGCCGGCGTCGTAGGCCGCGCGAAAGCCGGCGAGGTAGGCGTCCACCACGTTGCGGTTCTGGGGCGCCCAGACCGTGGTGAAGCGCGGGTCGCGGGCGGATTGCGCCTCGCACAACGCGCGGGTGTTGTCCTTGGAAGCGTTGTCCACCACGAAATACACCTTGCCGCTCCCGAGCCGATCCAACAGGGGCACCAGGACAGCGAGGAACGGCGCGAAATCCTCCGACTCGTTGGCCATCGGGACGACCGCGGCCCAGTCATTGTAGAATAAGTTCACGGGGAAAGCGGCGCTGGGCTCGGTGGGGACCCGGGGGGTCGGGAGGCCGGGGCCGCGAGGTCTTCCAGCCAGGCGTCGAGCAGGGGCAACTCCTCCGCGCCGACCCAACCCCGCTCCACCAGCGTCCGGTAACAGCGCCGGAGGTTCCCGGCCATCGCCTCCGCTCCCGGGGCGAGGTCCAGGGCGGCGAGGGCGGCGGCCATCGCGCGGTTGTGCAGGTAGCCGGGCACCTCGTCGGCAAAATCCCGCATGAGGTCGTGGGCGTTACGCTCCTGCCACACGTCGGGCTCGTGGAACAACACGCTCCAGCCGTTGGCCCAGCCGATGCGTTGGGCCACGAACGAGCGCCAGATGTCCGTCATGCGGAAGGAGCAATACGCCGGCAGGTAGAGCAGGGGGTAAGCCTCCGGCCACCAAGTGGTATTCTGAGAGTTGAACGGGCACCACGCGCCGGACCCCAGCAGGAGCCGGCGGTCGCGCCGGAAGTTCTGCGGCAGGGGGTAGATGAGCCGGTAAAGGGCGTCCACGTCCGGGTTCTCGTCGGCCAGACCCTGCTGGATGGGGCAGTGGGCGGTCTCCTCCGGCAGGCTCTCGTAGGCGGCGGGCAGCTCCGTGCGGATGGCGTCCAGGGGCAGCCCGCGCGGCCAGATCGGCGCCTCGGAGAAGTAGCGGTAGGCGTTCACCCAGCCGACGGAGTCCCCGGCCAGGCGCGGGGCGGTGACGCCGGGAAGGCGCTCTCGGCGGAACCAGTTCTCGCGCGGGATGTTGTCGTCGTCCGTCTCCAGGATGAAGGGCGCGCCGCCGGCGATGGCCAGCAGGTAGCCGACGTTCTTGCGCGCGTAGTGCCGCGTCGGGCAGAGCGCGGCGAAGCGTCCGCCCGTGCCGATCTGCCGTTCCACGGAGTAGAAGTCCGCGCCGGGCAGGTTGAACTCGGCCGGGCTCTTGGTGTCGCCGATGATGAACAGCCGCCAGCCCGCCCCGGCCGCCCCGTGGGCGATGGCGCGCAGGATCGGGTGCTCCGAGCCGGCGATGGAGGTGATGACGACGGCGGGAGACAACGCGGCGGGCGTGGGGTTCATGCGGGAAGAGCGCGGGGCGACTGCCCCTTAAAGCGTGTTTCCCCGGACCGTCAACGAATTTACGCGCCCCCGGGGGCCTGCGCTAACCCACGGCAGCCCCGCTCGCCGCGGCGAGCGACTCCCACGCGGCCGTTAACCGTTCCAGGGTTTCCGTCACGGCCGTTAGTTCGCGGTTGATCTCCAGGGCCCGGCCGGGCTGGGCGTAGGTGGCCTCGTCCTCCAGGTCGGCCGTGAGCGTGCGCTGGCGGCCTTCGAGGTGGGCGATCTCCCGCTCCAGGCCGGCGACGCGGTGCTCCTCGTCGCGCCGGGCGCGGGCGGCGGCCTGGCGGGCTTCGGCCTCGGCGCGCTTTTGCTCCTTGGTCTTGAACCCCGGGGCGGACGGGAGGGCGCTGGCCGCCCCCCCGAGCGGGGTCCCGTTCTGGGTGGGTTGGCGGTTGGTCAAGCCGTTACCGGCGTTCCCGGCCACCAGCGCCGCGCGTTCGTCCCCCGCCCGGCGGCTCTTTTCCAGGTAGTAATCGTAGCCGCCCGCAAACGGGGTGAGCCGGCCGGCGTCCACGTGGAGGACCTTGCCCGCGAGCTGGCGGATGAAGTGCACGTCGTGGGAGATGAACACCAGGGTGCCCTCGTATTGACCCAGGGCGTTGACCAGCGCGTCAATGCTGGGCATGTCCAGGTGGGTCGTCGGCTCGTCCATCAGCAGCAGGTTGGGCGGGTCGAGCAGCAGCCGGACCAGCGCCAGGCGGCTCTTCTCGCCGCCGGAGAGCACGGACACGGGTTTGAAGGCGTCGTCGCCGCGGAAGAGGAACGAGCCGAGCACCGTGCGCGCCGTCTGCTCGGGCACCGGGTTGGGGCAATCCATCACGGCCTGGAGGACGGTGTGCCGGGGGTGCAGCATCTCGACCCGGTGCTGAGCGAAGTAGCCGACCTTGGCGTTCATGCCCTCCTCCCGGGCGCCGGCCTGGATCGGCAGGACGCCGGCGAGGATTTTTATCAGGGTGGATTTGCCCGCGCCGTTGGGGCCGACGAGGACGGTGCGCTCCCCGCGCTCGGCCGTGAAGTTCAGCCCGCGGTAGATCACCCGCTCACCGTAGGCCTGCGTCACGTCCTTCAGTTCGATGACCTTGTGCCCGCTGCGCGGCGGCTGGGGGAAGCGGAACTTCACCGTGGCGCCCTCCTGTTCGGGCGCCTCGAGGCGGTCCATCCGGGCGATCTGCTTGAGCTTGCTCTGGGCCTGCGAAGCCTTGGACGCCTTCGCGCGGAACCGGTCGGCGAAGCGCTGCAAGCTCTCGACCTCTTTCTGCTGGGTCTTGTAGGCGGCCAGTTGCTGCTCCCGACGGGCGGCGCGCTGTTCCAGGTAATTCTCGTAGTTGCCCCGGTAACGGTGCAGGCGGCCGTGGGCGATCTCCACGATGCTCTCGCAGAGGGCGTTGAGGAACTCCCGGTCGTGGGAAATGGTGAGGATCGCGCCCGGATAGGTTTTCAGGTAGTCCTGGAACCAGCGCAGGGTTTCCAGGTCCAGGTGGTTGGTCGGCTCGTCGAGCAACAGGAGGTCGGGCTCCTGGGTCAGCAGCCGGGCCAGGTGCGCGCGCATGATCCAGCCGCCGGAAAGCGTGCGGGCCGGCACCTCGAACTGTTCCTCGCGGAAGGCCAACCCCTTGAGGATGCGCTTGGCCTTGGGCTCCAGCCCGTGCGCCGCCCACTCGTCGCCGGCGTGGGCCGTCGCCAGGGCCAGCACGGTCTCGTCGCCGGCCGGCGCGCTCTCCTGCGGCAGGAAGCCCAGCGTGGCCCCGCGCTCCAGGATGACGCTGCCCTCGTCCGGCGGGTTCTCCTTCAGGATCAACGAGAACAGGGTGGACTTGCCCGCGCCGTTAGGACCGACCAGCCCGATGGTTTCCCCCCGGTTGACCTGCAAGGAAACGTCCGCGAACAGGGTGCGGCCAGCGTAGGATTTGGTCAGTTGGGAAAGGGTCAGCATGGCAACGCGAAAAAGGCCGGGACCATGCCCGTTTTTACCCCTCCACGCAAGGGGCGGCCCCGGGGGACTTTTGAACGATTTCCCCGTCCGGGTCTCTAACCTGCTCCCATGCCCCGCCCTTTTTTCGCCCGCCTGTTGCTCGTCCTCACGCTGCTCGCCCCGGGGGCGGTCCGGGCGCAGGACCCCCCGCCGGCGGGGCAGAAGGTCGCCACCTTCGCCGGGGGTTGTTGCTGGTGCATGGAATGCGCCTTTGCCCGGGCGCCGGGCGTGAAGAAAACCGTCGTCGGCTACACCGGCGG
>CAXTFX010000336.1:0-5360 GCA_964243185.1 uncultured Chthoniobacterales bacterium | reverse complement strand
AGCCGTAGGTGTCGGCGGGATTGTCGGGCATGGGGAGGGGAGGGCGGGGAACGACGGCGGCGGCGTTTTCCCACCGGCCCCGGCGGCTGACAAGGCCCAAAGCCGCGTTCGCATATCACTTCCGCGCGGCGGCGCCGCTGGCTTGTTCCCTGCTCCAACGGACGGGAAGTTGCGTTCCCCCGTTCTCCCATGAAACAGATCAAGCTCTCCGGCCGCGAGATGGTCGTCCTGCGCGCCATCGGCTTCGCCCTGCCCCTGCCCGGCGCGGAAATCCAGGAGGCCACCCGGTTGAACGACGAGGACCTCGCCGACGTGCTCAACGGCCTGATGGTCGTCGGCTACGTCGAGTGCACCCCCTACGCCGACCAGATCGCCACCGAGCGGGTGCGGGAAACGGAGTTCGAGGTCAACAGCGCCTACGCCCACGAGCTGAAGGAGGCGTTGCGGCGGCGGTAGCGGCATCCGGCGCGCGTCCGAACCGGTGCGGCAGGGCGAATGGTTCTCACCATGCCCGCCGCCGCCCCCGCCGTCGAGACCGACCCCGCCACCGCGCCCATCAAGCTGGAGCCGGAGGAAACGGCCAAGCTGGCGCACCTGGTTTACTACCCCGACAGCCGCCCCGGCTACACCCGCCGGCAGGTCGGCGAGAAGGAATGGCAGTTCCTCGACCCCAAGGGCGAGGTCCTCACCGACGAGGGGGAAACCGCGCGCATCCGCAAGCTGGCCGTTCCCCCCGCCTACACCGACGTCTGGATCTGCCCCAGCCCCCGCGGCCACCTCCAGGCCACCGGGCGCGACGCCAAGGGCCGCAAGCAATACCGCTACCACGCCCGCTGGCGCACCACGGCGGACGAAACCAAATACTCGCGGACGATGACCTTCGCCCTCGCGCTGCCGGCGATCCGCCGCCGGGTGGACGCCGACCTCGCCCGGCCTGGCCTGCCGCGGGAAAAGGTGCTGGCCTGCATCGTCAAGCTGCTGGAAACCACGCTCATCCGCGTCGGCAACGAGGAATACGCCAAGACCAACAAGCACTACGGGCTGACGACGTTGCGTAACCGCCACGTCAAGGTGGCGGGCGGCGCCATCGAGTTCGCCTTCCGCGGCAAGAGCGGCGTGGACCACGAGATCGAGTTGAAGAACCCCCGGCTGGCGCGGGTCGTCACCAAGATCCGCGACCTGCCCGGCCAGGAGCTCTTCCAGTATCTCGACGAGGCGGGCAACCGGCACTCCGTGGACAGCAACGACGTCAACGAATACCTCCAGGCCATCAGCGGCCAGCCGTTCACGGCGAAGGATTTCCGCACCTGGGCCGGCACCGTGCTCGCGGCGATGGCGCTGCGGGAGTTCGAGCGGTTCGACAGCGAATCGGCGGCGAAGAAGAACGTCACCGCCGCCATCGAGCGCGTGGCCGAGCGTTTAGGGAACACCCCGACGATCTGCCGCAAGTGTTACGTCCACCCGGCCATCCTCGAAGCCTACCTCGACGGGGGCACCGTGCAGACGCTCAAGCAGGAGGCCGACGCCGAGTTGGCCGACCTCGCCGGGCTCAAACCGGAGGAGGCGGCGGTGGTGGCGTTTCTGCGGGAGCGGTTGGAGAAGGCGTGAGTGAGCAGGTTTTTCAGCCGCGTTGCATCCGTGGCTAAACCAAGGCGACAGGGTGAAAACGAAAAAAGGGCGGGGTCCTACCGGACCCCGCCCTTGCGAATCGAAAGACCAAACGGTGCTGGTTTACTCCGTCTTCGCGGTCGTCTTGTCCTTATCCTTGTCGTAACGCAGGGTGATCTTGGTGATGTCTTTGAGCTTGTAGCCGATCCACTGCGCGGAGGTATCGTCCACCTCATAGACCACCTTGATGTCCCACTTCGCCGCGGTCAGTTTCCGGCTGAAGCTCACGTTGAGCGTCTGACCGTCTTGCAGGATGTCCTTGAGGATGTTGTCACCCCAATCGTCGGAAGACGTCGGCCCGATGTAAACTTCTTTGAGGTCGTAGCCGGTGCGGTTGGCCAAGGCGAAATCCAGGTCGCTCTCGGCCCGGGCGGAACCGACGAGGCCGACGAGGAGCAGGAGGATGGATAGGAGCGCGATACCGAAGGTTTGTTTTTTCATGGATGTTGGGATCGAACGGGCGGGTTGAGCATCAGCCACTCCCGAGCCAAATCCCGCGACTCCGGCGCGGAAAGTTTCATTCCCATTCAATCGTGGCCGGCGGCTTGCTCGAAATGTCGTAGCACACCCGGTTTACCCCGTTGACCTCGTTGATGATCCGCCCGGAGATGCGCGCCAGCAGCTCGTAGGGCACGCGCGACCAATCCGCCGTCATGCCGTCCTGGCTTTCCACGATGCGAAGGGCCGCCGTGTTCTCATACGTGCGCTCGTCGCCCATCACCCCGACCGAGCGCACGGGCAGCAGGACGGCGAAACTCTGCCAGACCTTGTAGTAGAGGTCCGCCGACTTCATCTCGTTGACGACGATGGCGTCCGCCTCGCGCAGGATACGCAGGCGTTCCTCCGTCACCTCTCCGAGGATACGCACCGCCAGACCGGGACCGGGGAACGGCTGCCGGCCAACGATCTCCTTGGGCAAGCCGAGCTGGTGGCCGACCTCGCGCACCTCGTCCTTGAACAACTGGCGCAACGGTTCCACCAGCTTGAAGCGCATCTTCTCCGGCAGGCCGCCAACGTTGTGGTGGCTCTTGATGAGCGCCGCCGGGTTGCCGGAAATGCTGACGCTCTCGATCACGTCGGGATACAGCGTGCCCTGGGCGAGGAACTTGAAGCCCCGGCCGCCCTTGCCGGCCTCCGCCTTGAGCCCGCGCGCGGCGGCCTCGAAGACGCGGACGAACTCGTTGCCAATGATCTTGCGCTTGCGCTCGGGGTCGGTGACGCCGCGGAGTTTTTTCAGGAAACGCTCGGAGGCGTTCACATACTTGAGTTTGATGTGGAAGTTCTCGCCAAACACGCGCTGAACGGTCTCGGCCTCGTTGACGCGCAGCAGGCCGTTGTTGACGAAGATGCACGTCAACTGGTCGCCGATGGCTTGGTGCAGGAGCACGGCCGCGACGGAACTATCCACGCCGCCGCTGAGGCCGAGGATGACCTGTTCGTCGCCGACTTCCTCGCGAATTTCCGCGCAGGCCGTTTCGATGAACGAACCCATCGTCCAATCCTTCGCGGCACCGCAAACCTTGTATAAGAAATTCTCGATGAGTTCCCGCCCCCGCGGCGTGTGGACGACCTCCGGGTGAAACTGCAAGCCGTAAAAATGCCGCGCCCGGTCCTCGATGACGGCGAGGTCCGAGTTCTCCGTGCCGGCCACCGCGCGGAAACCGGCGGGCAGCCGCGTGAGCTTGTCGCCGTGAGAGTTCCAAACGTCCAGCCGCTCGCCGAGGCCCTGGAGCAGCGGGCAGGCCGGGTCCTTGACCGTGAGGTGGCCGGGCCCGTATTCGCGCCGCTCGCCGCGCAGCACCTCGCCGCCCAAGTGGTGCGCGAAGAGCTGCATCCCGTAGCAGATGCCTAACACCGGTAAGCCGAGTTTGAACAGGGCCGGGTCGGGCTGAGGCGCGTTCGCGGCATAGACGCTGGCCGGACCGCCGGAAAGGATGATGCCCTTGGCCCCGAGGGCCTTTAATTCATCGGCCGGCGTGTCGTAGCGGACGATCTGCGAATAAACCTGACACTCGCGCACGCGCCGGGCGATGACCTGCGTGTATTGGCTGCCGAAGTCCAGGATGAGGACCTTGGAATGCGCGGCGATGTCGGCGGGCGTCGTGGTCATAATCGTGAAAAAGAGAAGCCGCGAAAAGGTTGGTGAACCCCTTCGCGGCTTCGCGGTTGAGAAAGTCTAGCGTTTGATGATGGCCATCTGCATCGCGTCGCCCTTCTTGATCTGGTCCACGATCTTCATGCCGTCGTCCAGCACCTTGCCGAACACGGTGTATTGCATGTCGAGGTGCGGCGCGTTCTCGAGCACGACGTAGAACTGGGAGTTCGCGGAGTTCGGGTCGGCGGTGCGGGCGGCGGCCAGGGTGCCGCGCTCGTTCTTGTAGGCCTTGGAGACCTCCAGCGGCAGGTCGGGATACTTGGAACCGCCGGAGCCAATGCCGGGGCCTTCCAGACCGTTCCTGGTCTTGGGGTCGCCGACCTGCGCGACGAACTTCGGAACGATGCGGTGAAAGCGGACGCCGTCGTAGAAGCCCTCGTCGGCCAGGAGCAGCGTGCGCTCGACGTGCTTGGGCGCGGCGTCCGGGAAGAGCACGCAGTAGAAGGAGCCGGCGGGCACGTCAATGCGGATGACGGGGTCGGTGCGGTGGGCGTATTTGGCGTCGTCAGGCCGGGGGTCGGGCGGGTTCATCCGTGCATTTAAGGTCAAAGGAGCGCGCTGCCAACCCGGATTTTCACGCGGTCACTTGACGGGCCGCACGGCGGCTGGCAGCGTCCGGGTCATGCCCACGACCCATCGGTCTAAAGCCCGGCCGTTGAACCGTTACATCACCCGCACCGAAACCCTGGACGGCTCCACGCGCGGCTGGAACGTGCGCCTGCCCCGGCGCGGTCCGGCCGGCAAACGCCCGCCGAAAGGCGGTGCCCGCCGGGGCCGCTTTTTCGCGGACCGCAAGCACGGCGGCAAGCGCCAGGCGCTCCTGGTCGCGCGGGCGTTCCGGGACGAGGCGCTGGCGGAGTGCCCCCCGGGACCGCCCAACTCCTCGCCGGTCGGGCGCAAGACCGCGCGGAACACCTCCGGCATCGTGGGCGTGCGCCGGGGCGTTTACAACGATGGCGTGGAGGGCCACGCGGCTTACGAGTTCTGGTCGGCGCAGTGGCCGAACGGCCGCGGCGGGTATCGTTTTCGCTCCTTCTCCGTGGCTCTCTACGGGGAGCGGGACGCCCGGCGGCTGGCCATCATGGCGCGCCGGGAGGGGGTGGATGAGCTGCGCGTCGAGCGGGGAAACAGGGGTTAGTCACCCCCTCTATCCGACCGTGCCCGTTCGCGGATGGCCACGATCTCCAGCCCCGGGGTGTTGCCGTCGGGGCCGAGGTCGGTGGTGCGCCGCAGCGTGACCTCGCCGCGCGTCTCGCCCGAGGCCACCCGCACGGGGCTCTGCACCTCGTAGCGCAGGCGGTAGCGGACGGTGGCGCCGTCGCGGCTCAGCTCCGGCTCGTCCACCAGTTCGTAGCGGCGGAAGGGCCAGCGACGGCGGTAGGCGTTCTGGTCGCGGGCGATGAAGCGCCGGTTCCGGCGGCCCTGGTCGAAGTATTCCACCTCCGACGCGTAGCAGGCGAGCTCCGCCCTCACGTCATCACCCGCCCCGGCGGCCAGGAAGCGGCGCAGGAACCGGGTGGCCTCCGCGCGGGTGAGC
>CAXTFX010000335.1:0-5360 GCA_964243185.1 uncultured Chthoniobacterales bacterium | reverse complement strand
GTCAAGCTGATGGTCGGCCGCGACCTGCTGGCTTTCCAACGGCACGAGCCGCCGCACGACACGCGGGAAGCGGTCAAGGTGACGGCCCTCAACCGCAAGGGCCGCTACCAGAACGTGAGTTTTTCCATCCGCAGCGGGGAGATCGTCGGCATGGCCGGGCTGATCGGCGCGGGTCGCAGCGACGTGGCCCTGGGCCTGTTCGGGGCGGTCAACCCGGACAACGGCCAGGTGGTGCTCAACGGCACCCAGGTCCGCTTCGGCTCGCCCAAGGAGGCGGTGGCCGCCGGCGTCGCGCTGGTGCCGGAGGACCGCAAGAGCCTGGGCCTGGAGATCAACGCCGGGGTGGGCGACAACATCTCCGTGGCGGCGCTGGGCAGCCTGGCGCGCTTCTCGTTCGTGGACCGCAAACGGGAGCGCAGCCTGATCGGCAGCTTCATCGCCAAGCTCCAGGTGAAGACCTCCTCCTTCGAGAAGAAGGTGGGCCTGCTCAGCGGGGGCAACCAGCAGAAGGTGCTCCTCGCCAAATGGCTCGCCACCAACCCGAAATTCCTGATCGTGGACGAGCCCACCCGCGGGGTGGACGTGGGCACCAAGGCGGAAATCTACCAACTGCTCGACGAGCTCGCCAAAGCCGGGCTGGCCATCCTGGTCATCTCCAGCGACCTGCCGGAAGTGCTGGCGTTATCCGACCGCATCCTGGTCATGCGCGGGGGTCGGCTGACCGGCGAACTCTCGCGCGGCGAGGCCACCGAGGAGCGCATCATGGCCCTGGCCGCCCTGGAGAAGCCGGGCGAGCCGGAGCTCAAGCCCTCGCCGGTGCTGGGCTGAGGGTTGACCAGAGCGCGGACCCCGCGGGATCCGCGCGTGCGGCGCCCCGCCGGGAAACCGGCACAGGCCAGGGTGGCGGGTTGTCGGGCGGCCTCAGACCTCCTCGGGGGTGACGGCAACGCCCGCGCGCCAGGAGCGGGTGGCGGCCTCGGCCAGGGCGAGCGCCCGCACGCCGTCGGTGATGGTCGTAGGCACGGGCGTGCCGTCCGTCAGCGCCGCGAGGAAGTGCGCCATCTCGGCGGCGTAGGCGGCACGGTAGCGTTCCAGGAAAAAATACTCGGGCAGATCGTGGGAAACGGCCGTCCCGGTGTGGGCGGAAACCTCCGTGGGGCGCACGTTGCCGGCCTGGAGCATCCCGCGGGAGCCGAGCACCTCGAAGCGCTGGTCGTAGCCGTAGGCGGCGCGCCGGCTGGTGTTGATCTGGCACAACCGCCCGCGCCGGGTGCGGATGGTCACGGCCGTCGAATCCACGTCGCCGGCCTCCGCGGCGACGGCGGGCTCCACCAGGCAGCTCCCGACGGCGTGGACGCTCTCGGCCTCGTCTCCCATGATCCAGCGAAACACGTCGAAGTCGTGGATGAGCATGTCCTTGAAGACTCCCCCGGACACTTTGAGGTAAGCGGCCGGCGGCGGGCCGGGGTCACGGCTGGTGATGACCAGCATCTCCGGGTGGCCGATCTCCCCGGCGTCGAGCCGGCGCTTGAGGGCGGCGAAGGTCGGGTCGAAACGGCGCTGGAAGCCGACCATGCACAACACCCCGGCCGCCCGGACCGTTTCCGCACAGACCCGGGCGCGGGACAAGTCCAGGTCCACGGGTTTCTCGCAGAAGATGGCTTTGCCCGCCGCCGCGGCGCGCTGGATGAGGTCGGCGTGCGTGTCCGTGCTGGAGGCGATCACAACCGCGCCGACGGCCGGGTCCGACAGCGCCTCGTCCGGGTCGGTCAACGCGCGGGCGCCGTGGGGGAAGGCGAGTTCACCGGCGGCGTTGGGGAAAACGTCCACCACGCAGCGCAGCCGCGCGCCGGGCTGGCGGGCCACGTTGGCGGCGTGGATGCGGCCGATGCGGCCGGCTCCGAACAGGGCGACTTCAATCATAGGTTTCCCCGGGGTCCCGGGTTTCTTCGATGGTGATCTCCAGCCGGAGCGCGAGGGCGATGAACAGCGCCTGGCAGAGCGACACCGTGTTGGTCAACGAGCGGAACGCGAACACGCGGCTCTCCTTGACCGCGAGCACCACGCGCGCCCCCTTGGCCAGCGCGGAGAGCCGGTTGTCGGTGACCAGCAGGACGTCCGCGCCCTGTTGGCGGGCGACGCGGGCGCAGAACTGCGTTTCCCGGCCGTAGGGCGCGAAGGTGACGGCGAAGAGCACGTCACCCGGGCGGATGCCGTGGACCTGGTGGCGCAGCATCCCGCCCAGGCCGGAAATCTGCACGACGCGCTTGCGGGTGTGTTGCAAGGCGTAGGTCGTGTAGGAGGCGACGGCGTAGGAGCGGCGCACCCCGGCGACGTAGATGGTGTCGGCGCGCGCGAGCAGCTCGACGGCGGCGTTGAAGGCCGCGTCGTCCAGCCCGTTCGCCAGGTCGTCCAGCCCGGCGCGGCTGCCGGCGATGAACTCCCGGGCCACGGCCGCGCCCCCCAGCGGTTCGCCGGCCGCGCGCTTCTTACCGGCCAGCCGCCGGATGCGTTGTTGATAGGACAGGTGCGGGGCGACGGTTTCGGTGTAAGCTTGCCGGAAGACGGCTTGTAAATCGCTGAAGCCCGCGAAGCCGAAGTGCTGGGCGAAGCGCACCACCGCGGAGGGATGCACCCCGCAACGCTCCGCGATGTCGCTGACCCGGTCCACCAGCACGCTGGAGCGGTGCTGCTCCAGGTAGCCGGCGACGCTCTTCAACTGCCGCGGGAGCGCCTCGTAGCCCTCCGCGATGCGTTGGAAAAGCCCGTCAACGGTGGGGGGGCTTTCGGACATAACCCGGGGCTTCCACCAACTCACGACGGAAGGGGTGACGCCAGCGAATCTTTGGAACAAAAATTCCATTCCTCGGATGGTGGAATTTTGGGTTGGCGCCCTTTTCACCCGCCGTTAAGGTGGGGCCGGCACCCAGGACCGGTTCCCTCCGGGGACTGCCGGGCGCCTCCCCCCTCCCCAAAACCCCCAGACGCCGATGACTCCCCCCATCACGGCGGGCGGACCCGTGCCGGCCCCGGTTCCCGCCGCCCCTCCATCCGACCCGCCATTGGGCCGAGCAGCGCGTCGCGCGCAGCCCCAGGGCGCGGGCGACGTGCTCGACGCGCCGCCGCCCGACGAGCGCGTGCGCGGGTCGTCCTGGCTCGGCAGCTTGCTCAAGCGCCCGGAGTTCGCCGCGATCTCGGGCGCGGCGCTCGTGTTCCTGATTTTCGCCGTCACCGCGGGGAGCTCCGGGATGTTCCAGCCGGACGGCATCGCCAACTGGATGCAGGTCGCCGCTTACCTCGGCGTCATCGCCATCGGCGCGTGCCTGCTGATGATCGCGGGCGAGTTCGACATTTCCCTGGGTTCGATGATCGGCTTCGCGGGCATGATGGTCGCGCTGCCCGCGGTGTATTACGGCTGGCCGCTGTGGGCGGCGATCCTCTTCGCGTTCGCCGGCTCGATGGTGCTGGGCGCGCTCAACGGCTACCTGGTCGTCCGCACGCGGCTGCCGTCGTTCATCGTCACGCTGGCCTCGCTGTTCATCCTGCGCGGGCTGACCCTGGCGCTATCCATCCGCTTCGCCAACCGCACGGTTATCAGCGGCGTGGGCGATCTGGTGGGCAAGGATTGGTTGGCGGCGACGTTCTTCCAGGGCGCGGTCGGCCGCGGGCTGTTCCGCTGGATGGCCGGCGCGGGCTGGATCGCGGTGCTACCCAACGGCGACCCGCTGGTCGCGGGTGTGCCCAAGGTCGTCGTCTGGTGGCTGGCGCTGGCGGTCGTCGGCTCGCTGGTGCTGTCGCGCACCCGCTTCGGGAACTGGATTTTCGCGGTCGGCGGGGACGCCAACGCGGCGCGCAACGTCGGCGTGCCGGTGCGGCGGGTGAAGATTTCGCTGTTCGTGTTCACCGCGTTCTGCGCCTGCGTCTTCGCCACGCTCCAGGTGTGTGACATCGGCTCGGCCGCGGCGGACCGCGGGTTGCAGAAGGAGTTCGAGGCCATCATCGCGGCGGTGATCGGCGGCTGTCTGCTCACCGGCGGCTACGGCTCGGTGGTCGGGGCGTGCTTCGGCGCGCTGATCTTCGGCGTGGTCCAGATCGGGATCACCTACACGAACATTTCCTCGGATTGGTTCCGCGTTTTCCTGGGCGCGATGCTGCTGGTCGCCGTGCTATTCAACAACTTCGTCCGCCAAAGGTTAGCGCAGGCCCGTTAACCCGTTCCCCTGCCCCCATGAACCCCGACGCCGTCACCGCTCCCGGACCCATCCTCGCGCTGGAAAGCGTCTCCAAGTTCTTTGGCAACGTCATCGCGCTCAAGGACGTGACCTTGCGCCTCCGCCGCGGCGAGGTCCACTGCCTGCTCGGCGACAACGGCGCGGGGAAATCCACGCTCATCAAGACCCTCGCCGGGGTCCACGCGCCCAGCGCGGGGGAGTATCTCGTGGAGGGCCAGCCGGCCCGTTTCTCCTCACCCAAGGAGGCGCTGGACGCCGGGATCGCCACCGTTTACCAGGACCTCGCGCTGGTGCCGCTGATGTCCGTGGCGCGGAACTTTTTCCTCGGCCGGGAGCCGATGCGCCGGCTGCTCGGCGTCTTCCCGGTGATGGACACCGCCCTGGCGGCGGGGACCGCCAAGGAAAAGCTCGCGGGCATGGGCATCCTCGTCCGCGACCCGCACCAGCCCATCGGCAACATGTCCGGCGGCGAGAAACAATGCCTGGCCATCGCGCGGGCCATCCACTTCGGCGCCCGGGTGCTCATCCTGGACGAGCCGACGGCCGCGCTGGGCGTCAAGCAATCCTGCAACGTGCTCAAGCTCATCGGCAAGGCGCGCGACCGGGGGATCTCCGTCATCTTCATCACCCACAACGCCAACCACGCCTACCCCATCGGCGACTCGTTCACCCTGCTCAACCGGGGCCGCTCGCTCGGCACCTACACCAAGGCCACCGTCACCAAGGGCGAGCTGCTCGACCTGATGGCCGGCGGCGAGGAAATGCAACAGCTCGTCGCGGAGCTGGAGGGCGTGACGGTCTGAATCAGATGATCCCCGCGGAACACGCGGAACACGCGGAAAAAAAGGATTCTTCTCTCTGCCTCTCTCCTTTCCGCGTGTTCCGCGTGTTCCGCGGGCCATCCTCTCCGCCTGTCTTAACCGACCATGAATAACCCGACCGCCTTCGCGCCCAGCCGCCCGCTGGACGTCATCTGCCTGGGTCGGCTCGCCGTGGACCTCTACGCCCAGCAGGTCGGGGCGCGGCTGGAGGACGTGTCCAGCTTCGCCAAATACCTCGGCGGCTCCTCGGGGAACATCGCCTTCGGCTGCGCGCGGCTCGGCCTGCGGTCGGCCATGCTCACGCGCG
>CAXTFX010000334.1:0-5372 GCA_964243185.1 uncultured Chthoniobacterales bacterium | reverse complement strand
CCGCCATCATCCGCTGGACGGGCGCCGACATCGCGGGCGTCGCCGCCGGCACGGGTGAGGACTACCAGATCACGCTGTATATGACCCTGCCGCCAAGCTGAAAAGGATGAAGGTTGAAGGTTGAAGGCGGAACACCGCCGGCGACGCTCTTCTCCTCCCCCTGGCCTTCCACCTTCATCCCTCCGCCTTCATCCTTTCCGCATGACGCTTTCCGAACTCTGCGAGCCGCTGTTCCAATACGTTTGTATGCTCAACCGCATCGCCCGCAACGCGGGGGGCGAGGGCATGGAATACGCGGCGTTGCGGCCGGCCATTGATTCGATCTTTGAAGGGATGGCGCAAGGTGCGGAGGCCGACCCGCGCCTCAAGCCCCAGTTCGACAAGATGCGCTTGGCGCTGGTGTTCTTCGTGGATTCCATCCTGTCCGAAAGCAAGCTCGCGCTGGCGCCGGTGTGGAACAAAAACCGCATGGCTTACGAGCAGAACGAGCTGGCGGGTGACGAGAAGTTCTTTGACCTGATTGACCAGACTTTGGAGGACCCGTCCCCGGAGGCCGACGAGCGGCTGGCCGTGTTTTACACCTGTTTGGGCCTGGGGTTTACGGGTTGGTATGCCGGACAGCCGGAATACCTGCGCGCGAAGATGAACGTGCTCGGCGCGCGCCTGAAGAAGACGATGGAAACCGACGCCCGCGCCCGGCTCAACCCGGAAGCTTACCAGAGCCTCGACACGCGCAACCTCGTCGAGCCCGCGGGCGTGCGGCTGGCGGTGGTAGGCATCGTTTTCGGGGCGTGCCTGCTCTTCGTCACGGGCATGAGCGCCTACCTTTTCCAAACGGCTTCCCGGGGACTTTCGGATTCCATCCGCGAAATCCTCACGCACGACCTCGGCAAGAAATAACTGAAGCGGCGAAGGCCGAACTGTAGCGGCAGCCTGTGACCGCCGGCAATCCTGGACGTGACCTCGCAACCCCCGGCCGACGGTCATAGACCGCCGCTACAGTTCGGCCTTCTTCGATCAAATAGTCTTCCCCCATATGTTTAACTTTGTTGGCAATCTGCCCGTCGCGTTGAAGATCAACCTGGTCTTCCTCGTCGTTGCCTCCGTCGTCGGGATGGGGGCACTGTTTAACTGGACCATTGGCCTGTTCACCCTGGGCGGCCTGTTGCTGCTCGGGCTCGTCCTGGCGCTGTTTTTCTACTGGCTGCGGCGGCGGCGCGAGCGGCAGGCGGAGGCGTTCGGCGGCGAACTCAACCAGCAAAGCTCGCTGACCCCGCGGGGCATCTCCGACCCGGCGCGGCAGGCCCGGCTGGACGACCTGCGCAAGAGCTTCAACGCCGGCGTGGCGAAGTTCCGCGCCGTCGGCAAGAACCTCTACCAACTGCCCTGGTATATGATCATCGGTGAGCCGGGTGCGGGTAAAACCGAGGCCATCCGCCACTCCGGCGTGGGCTTCCCGCCGGGGATGCAGGACGAGCTCCAGGGCGTCGGCGGCACCATCAACATGAACTGGTGGTTCACCAACCAGGCCGTCATCCTGGACACGGCCGGCCGGCTGATGTTCGAGGAGGTCGAGCCCGGGACGACCGGCGAGTGGCGCGAGTTCCTCGGGATGCTCAAGAAGAACCGGCCGAACTGCCCGGTGAACGGGATCTTTTTGACCCTGCCCGCCGACAGCCTCATCCGCGACGACCCGGCGGAGATCGAGCGCAAGGCCGGGCGCATCGCCCGGCAGATGGAGGTCATCCAGAAGCAGTTTGACCTCCGTTTCCCGGTGTTTGTGCTCATCACGAAATGCGACCTGCTCAACGGCTTCCGGGAATTCTTCGACGGCCTGGACGACCCCGCCGCGGCCAATCAGATCATCGGCTGGTCCAACCCCGACCCGCTCGACGCCCCGTTCAAGCCGGAGATCGTGGACGCTCACATCGAGACGTCCCTGGCCAAGCTGCGGCGCCGCCGCCTGGCGCTGCTGGCGGACCCGGTGGCGCGCGCGGGGGCGCAGATGTCCCGGCTGGACGTGACGGACCGGCTGGTCGCCCTGCCGCAGAGCCTCGCGCTGATGGCCCCGCGGCTGCGGCGCTACCTGGAAATCATCTTCACGGTCGGCGAGTGGTCGGCCAAGCCGCTGTTCCTGCGCGGCATCTACTTCACCTCTTCGTTGCGGGAGGGTTCCGCGCTGGACCAGGAGTTGGCCGAGGCCATCGGCGTGCCCGTGGACAACCTGCCGGAGGGCCGGGCGTGGGAACGGGAGGAGACGCGGTTCCTGCGGGACGTGTTCCTCGAAAAAGCGTTCAAGGAGCAGGGCTTGGTCACGCGCGCCTCCAACACCAAGCGGCTCCTGCGCCGGCGGCAGTTCGTCGTCTTCGGGGCGGGGTTCGCGGCGCTGCTGCTGCTGGGGCTCCTGTCCTTCCTGGGCTACCGCTCCCTGCGCCAGAGCATCGGTCTGCTCGGCGGCTACTGGCTGCGGGCGGCGGAGGGCTGGAACAAGGACCACACCTGGCAGCCCATCATCACGCCGGGCGGCGGGGGCGGCAAGCCGGGGACCTACGTCGGCGACCAGCCCGTCGGCCGGGGCGAGCAGGACGCCACCCGGCTGCTCTACCGCGGGGGGGAGGAGTCAACCGTCAGCTTCAACGCCAACCTCCAGGGCGTGGCGGCGGCACCCGTGCGGGTGCCCTGGGTGTTCCGCCCGCTCGTCGGCCTCGGCATCGGCCCGGAGGCGGAGCGGCACTCGGCCCAGCGCGTGGTCTTCGAGGGCAGCGTGGTCAAGCCCCTGCTCGACGCCGCCCGCGAGCGGATGAGTGGGCCGGAGCTGCCCGCGGGCGTCACCGCCGAGACGGAGGACAACGCCTTCCTCGCCCTCGTGCGCCTCGAAGCGGCCATCCTCAAGCACGTTCCCATCGAGAACGACGGGGGCGAAACGTGGACGAACCGGTTCTTCGGCCCCGCGCTGGTCTATGCCACGGGCAAGGCCCCCGGCGAGGACACCCGGCCGTTGTCCAGCATCGCCGCCTGGACCTATTCGCGGGACGGCAGCCGCGAGGCGTGGGCACCGGGCTACCTTTCCGGCGGGGCGGACCTGCAAAAGAACACGGCCATCGCCGCGGCCCTCAACCGGCTCGGGGAACGGGCCAAATCCGCCGTGGCCGACCAGAACCGCCGGCTGGGAGTCCTGAAGGAACTGGCGGACGTGGCCAAACAGTTCCGGGACCGGGAGAACGAGCTGTTCACGGCGGTGACTTCCCGGGGCCAGACGCCGGAGGCCACCGACCGGGCCGTCTTCGAGTTGACGGGCATCCGCGGCGACTTGGCCCCGCCGGCCGGCACCCTCAAGGACCGCAAGATCACGCTCGACCGCAAGATCGTCGAGCTCGGCGGGGTGGACAGCTTCTTCGGCGAAAACGCATCTTTGCGAGCCGGTTACGAGCGGGGCGTGCGGGAGGTCAAACGGCAGACGGAACTGGTGAGGACCCTGATCGCCGAGTGCGAGCCGTTTGCCCCGAAGAAGCTCAACACCGACCTGGCCCGGCAAGCCAACCTCGTTTCCGCCCAGAACGCCAAGCTCGCTCAGGCCGCCGCCGACGCCTACGGCACCACCGGTCAGCACGTCCTTTTCAACGTCCTGGCCGAGCGTCTGCGCGCCCTCCTGCCCGCGCTGGAAGAAGCCGCCACGGCCGGCAAACCCGACGACGCGCAGATGAACGAATGGCGCTCCCTGGACGAAGGGTTCCTCGCCAACTACGGCGACGGCCGCCGGCTCTACGCCTGGCGTTTCGACGCCTACGAGGGCGCTGACCGGGTCGCCCCCGGCCGCAACTACGCGCAAAGCCTCCCGCTCATCGGCTCGGAGTGGAAGGGCCTGAAGGAGATCTTCGACAAGACGGCGGTGATCCGCACCCAGATCAACGCCTACAACAAACCGTTGAAAGACCGGCTCCTAGGCATCGTCGGCTATAACCTCGGCCGGGTGGAACGCTTCCATTCCGGGGAGTTCCCGGTTGCCTACTTGGCGCAGTTGAAAGGGAAGCTGCGGAACACGGCGCGCTACCCGTTGACGTATCCCCCGGGTAGCGACGCGGAGGTGCTCAACCGCGAGGAGTTGCGCGCCGTCGGCCTCGTCGCCCGGCAGATCGAGACCGACCTCAAGGCGCCGATCTACGTCAACCTCCCGCCGCAGTCGAAAACCGCGCTGACCACCTACGTCGCCCGCCTTGCCCCGTGGCAGGCGCTGGTGAATGCCCTCACCAACGCCGACGGCTCGCCCGCAACCATCACCGTGACCCTGCTCAACGGGAACACCCAGCGGCAGATGGGCGGTGCGCTCTCGGCCCTGGACGTATTTGGGGCGGTGGAACTGCGCGACGGCACGATCCGGCACGGCGGCCGGGCGGCGGGCTCCGACGTGGTCGGCCGCACGTCCACCAACGCGCCGGTGGACCTGCGCCTGGGGAAGTTCCCGGTGCTGGAACCGTTTCACTTCCACTTCTTTCGCGGCGTCAGCGATTCCAACGTCGCCATTGACCTGCCCTGCGGGGAAAATTACACGGCCGTGCGCCTGGCCAACGGTCTGCTCGGCGGCGTCGGCGCCCGCGCGGAGGGCGACGGTTGGATCGTCCCCATCCGCCCCGACGCCCAGCGCACGCTCTGGGTCCGGGTCACCTTCCCCAAACCCCTGCCCGCCGTCGGCGATTGGCCCACGCGCGGAACGTTGGAGCTGGAATGACCGACCGGCGGCGCCGGAGTGAGGAATGACGAATGACGAATGACGAAAAAACAACCTACGATGAATGACTTAACGAAAAAACGGGAAGAAAAACTTCGGACTTCTGGCTTCGTCATTCGGGCTTCGTCATTCCGCGCGTAGCGCGCCCCCCATGTCCCCGTTCCTGAAAGGTTTCCTGCACGAACGCCGCGGCGGCCTGTTTTCAAGGTCGCGCGGGCCGGCCGTGTTCCTCGGCGCCTTCGGGAAACACCCCGGCTGGGAGGACCACATGGACGACCTCGGGCTGGAGACCGACAGCTTGGTCCTGGCCAAACGCGCCCTCTACACGGAGGGCATCGGCGAGCTGCTCAACTCCGGGGTGTGGGAGCAACTGCCGGAAACGGATCGGCTGCCGTATTTTTGGCACGCTTTCCTCTGGTGGCGCGGGGAGGGGCGCAGCCTGCTCGGGCGGCTCTGGAGCTCCACGGACGCCAAGGGCCGGGAGCGTTACCCGATGGTGGTCGCGCTGCAGGCCGAGAACGTCCCCGAAGGCTGGCTGCTCGGGCCTGCGATGGAGGGTCTGGAAGCCCTGGAAAATGCCTGCCGGGAGGCGGGTGCCGCCGGGGAGGTGCGAACCACGCTCGAGACCGCCCGCGCGGAGTTCCGC
>CAXTFX010000333.1:1743-5387 GCA_964243185.1 uncultured Chthoniobacterales bacterium | reverse complement strand
CACCGCAACAACCGGGTCTGATCCAAGACATCAGCCGGCCCGAGTATTTCCGCTAACCTCCGACGGGGGCTGACAGGGTGAACCCGGCACCGTCAGCCCGAACCTTTGGGGGACAGGTGGCTGTAGGCTCTCAAGCGTTATTAGTGGCAAGACCAATCCCCCGTAGGCTACCACGCCGATGACCAGCGTGCCGCGGGCGGTTGCGCCGCGGCGATCTCCGTCGCGGAGGCCCCCGCCCGTTGAGCAAACTCGCCCACAGAGAAAAAACACGGAAGATCGGCTACGACCAGGCCAGCGAAAGTCGGCGGAGCGTGGCCCTTCTCCGTCCCCACCCGCTCGCGGTTCGCTTTGCAAAAGACCCGGACTAAATCCGGGTGTGTGAAAGCGGAAAGTCCGTGGAAGGATCAAGAGGACACGCCCTGCCCCAAACCCTAACGCGCCTTAATCATTACAACCGAGGATCTCTGCTTTCTAACCGCCACCACGCTGGCTTCCCTCCTTCGCGCCAAGCGGCTCTCCGCCGTGGAGGTGGTCACCGCCCACCTGGACCGGATCGGACAGGTCAACCCAAAGTTGAATGCTGTCATCACGTTGATGGCCGACGAGGCGCTGAAGCTGGCCCGTGCGGCGGATGCCGAACGGATGCGCGGCGGGCAGGTCGGCCCTTTTCACGGCGTCCCGTTCTCCGTCAAGGACTCCCTCGACGTGGCCGGCGTGCCTGCCACGCGCGGCTCCCGGCTGTTCAAGGATCACGTGCCGGGCCGGGACGCCACGGTTGTGGCCCGCTTGCGCGCGGCGGGGGCCATCCCGTTATTCAAGAGCAACCTGCCGGAGTTTTCGATGTCTTACGAGACTGACAACGCCATTGCCGGAGCGTCGCACAACCCCTGGCGGCTTGACCGAACCTCGGGCGGCTCCAGCGGCGGTGAGAGTGCGGCCATCGCGGCAGGTCTCTCGCCGTTGGGTCTCGGCAGCGACGTGGCGATCTCGTTGCGCGGCCCGGCCTCCCTGACGGGCATCGCGGCCCTCAAGCCCACACGCAGCCGGGTGCCCATCACCGGGCACTGGCCTGCGGTGCCGGACCGCTACTGGCACGTGGGGCCGATGGCACGGAGCGTGGCGGACTTGGCGGCGGTCCTTGCCGTGCTGGCAGGACCGGACGGCGAGGATGTTCACGTGATCTCTGGGGCCGGGATGCCGCCGCCGCCGGACCCGATCCGGGTCGGCTGGGTCGCGGAACCCGAGTTCAGCCCGGTGGCACCGGACGTGGTCAAAGCCGTCGAGGACGCGGCGGAGGTGCTCGGCGGCCAAGGCTGTGCGGTCGAACACGTGCGCCTGCCGTTCCTGGATGCGCTGGACTATGATCACACGGCCGCGCCGGTCCTCAACCTTGAGGTCTTGCCGTATCTCCGGGCGGCGGCGGCCGGGCGGGAGAATCTGCTCTCGCCGGGTGGACGCAAGCGCGTCGCTCAACAGATGCCCGCGGAGGCACAGGTCCGGGAGGCGGAACGGGTGATCGAACAGCTGCGTGCCTCCTTCGCGGCTTTTTCCGGCGTTACGACATTCTGCTCTGCCCCACGCTGCCGATGACGGCACCGCCCGTCGGGCTCAAGGAATACGTCATCCGAGGCGAGACGGTGCCCGCCATGCACCTCATGAACGCCACGGTGCCTTTCAACCTCACGGGCCTGCCCGCCGTTTCCGTGCCGTTTGCGTTCGACCCGGAAGACCTGCCGATCGGTGTGCAGATCGTGGCGGATGCGTTCGGTGATGAAGCCGCCTTGCACGTGGCCCTGCTGATCGAGAAGGCGAGCCGCGTGGCTGGGAAGCGACCGCCCCCACAAGGATAGGGACGACGTGGCAAACCGAACACAAAGGACGCTCAGGAGCGGCGGCGAACCCCGTCGCCGACGGCATGGAAATAATCCGGCGATTTGCCTTTGATCAAGGAGATGTGGATGAAGGGCATAACGTGCTCGGATCTGCTTGCTCTCAATACATTAGGAGTTGATGATGAACCTGAAAACTTGAAACTTGCGAAGCAACGCCTCTGCCAAATCCAACGATGGCAACCCGCACGAACCTCGACATGGACGTCCTCCGAACCTTTGTCACAGGGTTCGAACTCGGCAGCTTTGCCCGTGCCGCCAAACGACTGGGACGCTCACAGTCCGCCGTGAGCACCCAACTCCGCCGCCTGGAGGAACAGATCGGCTCGGCCCTGGTGCAAAAGTCAGGTCGAGGCCTCGCGCTGACAACGGCAGGCGAAAGCCTGTTGAGCTACGCCAAGCGGCTGCTCGAACTCAACGACGAAGCGGTCGAAAGCGTCCGTGGCGCGGAGGTGGCGGGCTGGGTGCGCCTGGGCTTGCCGCAGGATCTTGCGGAGCACTGGCTGTCCACCGTGCTAAACCACTTTTCTCGCGCGCACCCGAAGGTGCGGGTGGAAGTAGAAGTGGACCGGAGTGCGGCGCTCACCGAAAAGGTGGTGGAAGGCGGTCTGGACAGCGTGCTCGTGTGGGGTGATGGCAGCGACGCTCCTCGCGGCGAGCGGGTGGCCGACCTCCCCGTCCACTGGATTGGCCGGCGGGACTGGCCGGGCGTGGCGAGTTTGGACGGGGAGCCGGTGCCCTTTGTCGCCTTTGCCCCGCCCTGCCTCTTCCGTGCCGTCGCGCTCGACGCCCTTGATGCCGCCGGGATCCCCTGGAGGCTGGTCTTCACGAGTCCGAGCTTGTCAGGGGTCTGGGCCGCCGCCGAAGGAGAACTCGGGGTGACGGCGCGCACGACCATCAACCTGCCGAAAGCCCTCCAGGCTCTCGACCCGACGGCGACCGGCTTGCCGACCCTGCCCACCGTTCCCTTGACGCTATACCGGGCGGAGGCCGGGCCGTCACCGGCTGTGGGACGCTTGACCTGTCTGCTCCTTGAAACCATCCGGGAAGAAGTCAGCGCGGGTGTGAAGGCTGCCTGATCCCTGCAACCGTTCAGTTCCGCGGATGTGAAGCTTTCAAATTTTCAAATTTCCGAGAACGCTCCGGCACCTAGGTTCGCCTTGGGACGCCGCCCGTCGAAGCGGTCATGACCAAACGGTAGAGACAAAAATGACCAAACGGTAGAGACAAAACACCATGCCTTTCATCAACGTCAAAGTCGCCGGGGAACCCCTTTCACAAAGCCAGGTCGCTGAGATCCAGGAAGGGGTTACCGCCTTGATGGCCGATGAGCTGCACAAGGTGAGGCTCTTGGTAAGCGTGCTGGTCGAACAGGTGCCGCTGGCCGGTTGGAGCGTGGGCGCACAACCTGTCGAACGCGCCGCCCAACTGGATGCCGTCATCAGCGCGGGCTCAAACAGCCCAGAGGAAAAAGCCAGATTTATTGCCAAGTCCAATCAACTGCTGAAATCCATCCTCGGACCCGAACTATCCCCGGTCACTTACGTGATTCTGCACGACGTGCCAAAGGATGGTTGGGGGTATGATGGGCTCACCCAGGAGCACCGGGCCAAGCAAAGCAAGCCCGCGTGACGATTCTTTCCGCCGGGAGCGAGTGCATGGAATATCTCACGCTGGCGTAAGCAGTGAACCGGCGCGCCCGACCCGCGGGACAGCCGCCGCAGGGAGACCGGTCCGCCGGCGGCCAGGGCCGGG
>CAXTFX010000333.1:0-1733 GCA_964243185.1 uncultured Chthoniobacterales bacterium | reverse complement strand
GCGCCCGACCCGCGAGGGAATCGGGCGTCGGCCGCGTTGGTCACGTAACGCCAGGGGTGGAGCAGGTCGGAGAACACCTGCACGGGAGGAGCCGCGGGGCGTTTTCATTCCCGCGCCCGTTCGCCGGAATATCGCGGCGCGTGCCGGCTCCCAGGGATGGAACCTTCCCCGCCGCCAGCCGATCCCTCCGACCATGAAGCCGAGTTTGTCGTTCCTCCTTGGAACATTCCTCGTGATGAGCACCGCAAACGTCCTGAGCATGGAACCCGTTTCTTACCGCACCGTCCGCGTCGCCGGGCAGGAAGTCTTCTACCGGGAAGCCGGCCCCCGGGACGCGCCCGTGCTGCTGCTCCTGCACGGCTTCCCATCGTCGTCGCGGATGTATCAACCGCTGCTGGAATCCGCACTGAGCGCGAAATACCGCCTCATCGCCCCGGACTACCCGGGCTTTGGTCACTCCTCCTGGCCCGCGCCCGAGGGTTTCGCCTACACCTTCGACCACCTCGCTGAGGTCATGCAGGCATTCGCGGAGGAACTACACCTGGAGTGTTACACCCTCTACCTGCAAGACTACGGCGGGCCGGTCGGCCTGCGCCTGGCGCTGGCGCACCCGGAAAGGGTCTCGGCCCTGATCATCCAAAACGCGGTGTCGCACGAGGAGGGGTTGACGCCGCTGTGGGACACCCGACGCGCCTTCTGGCGGGACCGCGCGGCGCACGAGGAAGCGTTGCGGGCCAACTTTCTCTCGCTGGAAGCGACCCGGCAACGGCACGTGGGCAGCACGCCCCATCCTGAACGCCTCAACCCCGACCTCTGGGTGAACGAACACTATTTTCTGGGTCAGCCTGGACAGTCCGCCATCCAGAGCGACCTGTTCTTCGACTACCAGAACAACGTCAAGGCCTACCCGACGTGGCAGCGCTGGCTGCGGGAGCGTCAACCGCCCCTGCTGGTGCTCTGGGGCCGCTATGATCCCTCCTTCGCCGTGGCCGGCGCCGAGGCCTACCGTCGGGACGTGCCCGGGGCCGAAGTCCACCTTCTCGACGCCGGGCACTTCGCCCTGGACGAAGGGGCCGACGGGATCATCGCCCTGGTCGGTGCCTTTCTGAACGGGCAACGGGGCCCCTAAGAGGGTCGGTTGGGAGAACACCCGTTCGACGCCGAGTCAAGCGGGAACATGCTCCGGCCGGAGCTTACCCAGCTTAGACCAGGCAACCATCACCAGCTCCAGCCCGAGTAACCGCCATGCCACCGTTGAGAGCACAAGTGATGGACGGTCGCCACCGCGGGCGGGCGCCGGTGATCACCGATTGAAGAAGCCGAAACAAACCCCACGACACCACGCTGCTCGGACAATCACCCCGGGACTTATCGTCGTGCATTCACGTCAGGAGCTTATCCATGACAATGGGCAGGTCGCGGATGCGCCTGCCGGTCGCGTGATAGACGGCGTTGGCGACGGCCGCGGCGGTGCCGACGATGCCGAGCTCGCCGATGCCCTTCACGCCCAGGGGATTGACCTCGTGATCCTCCTCGGGGACCATGAGGATGTCCACCCGCGGCACGTCCGCGTTCACGGCGATGAGATACTCGCCGAGGCTGTCGTTGACGTAGCGGCCCCGCTTCTCGTCCACCTCCGTCGCCTCCAGCAGGGCGGACGCCATGCCCCAGATCATCCCGCCCAGGTATTGGCTGCGGGCGGTGCGCGGGTTGACGATGCGCCCGGCGGCGAA
>CAXTFX010000332.1:0-5421 GCA_964243185.1 uncultured Chthoniobacterales bacterium | reverse complement strand
ACAGCAGCGAGTAACCCCACCAGACTTTGCCGGCGAAGAGGAAGGTCAGCACGGGCGGGGCGTTGAAGGCCGAGGACATGACGACTTTGATGGCGTTGGCGGCGTGGATGTTTTCCAGCCCGAGCACGTCGAGCACGGCCAGTTGCAGGATGCCCGCGCCCGCGCCGAAGAACCCGCCATAGACGGCGATGGGGAGCTGCACCGCCGCGGCCCGGAGGAGGGCGGCGTTGGAAACGTCCGCCGACGGGGCGGGCCGCCGGCCGCGGCGCACCGCCCGCAGGAGCCGGGTGCCGAAGGCGAACGTCACCGTGGCGAAGAGCAACAGCCACGGCACCATCCGCGCGAAGGTGGCCGAGGGGGTCCGGAGCAGGAGCAGCGCGCCCGCCAGGCCCCCGACGGCGCTCACGGCGCAGAGGACGACCGCCATGCGCCGGCGTTTGGCCAGCTCGTGCCGGTAGGGCGGGATGGCGGCCAGCGAACCGGGCCAGACGGCGACGGTGCTGGTGATGTTGGCATCAATCTCCGGGTGCACGCCCGCGAAGTTCAGCGCCGGAAACGTCAGGAACGTCCCGCCGCCGGCCACCGCGTTGATGGCCCCGGCCAGGATGCCGGAACCGAGCAGCAGTCCGAGTTGGAGCGCGTCCATGACCGGGGGCGGCGGACGAGCCCCTTTTACGGCGCGACGATGGCGAACGAACGCTGCCCGCGGCGGATGATGTTCAGGGCCACGCGATCGTCGGCCCCGAGGGCGCCCACGATCTTCTCGTAGTCGCGCCGGTTGGCCACGGGCTGCTGGTTGACGCCCTCGATGATGTCGCCGCGCTGGAGTTCGTCGGCGGCCGGCGAGCCGTTCTCGACGCTGGTGACGACCACGCCGGCCACGTTCTTCGGGGCGTTCAACTGGCGGGTGGCGTTGACGGGAAGGTCCTCCACCTCCACGCCGGAGAGCACGTTGGTCGCGGCGTTGTTGCCGTTGCCGGGGTCCAGGTTGTTGCCGCCGTTGTTCCCACCGCCCTGGCCGCCGGGGATGCGGTTCAGGGTCGCCAGACTGCCGGGGAGTTCCGCCAAGGTGGCGTTGACGCTGACGGCCTTACCGCCGCGGAAAACCTCTACGGGCACCGTCGCACCCACATCCACCTCGGAAACCAGACGCCGCAGGTCCTGGAAGCTCCGGACGGCCTTATTGTTAAATTTGGTGATGAAGTCGCCGGCCCGCAGCCCGGCGCTCCCGGCGGGCGACTTGGGCTCGACCCCGCCGACCAGGGCGCCCTGGTCGCTGGAGAACCCGAGCTGCTCCGGGAGCTTGGGCGTGAGGTCGTTGGCCGTTACCCCGAGGAACCCGCGGATGACGCGCCCGTTCTTGAGCAGGCTGTCCATGACGCGCCGGGCGACGTTCGACGGGATGGCGAAGCCGATGCCCTGGAAACCGCCGGTGCGGGAGAGGATGGCCTCGTTGATACCGATGAGCTCGCCCTCGGTGTTGATGAGCGCGCCGCCGGAGTTGCCGGGGTTGATGGCCGCGTCGGTCTGGAACAGGTCCGAGATGTTCTCACTCCCCTGGCGGCCCTTGGCGGAGATGATGCCCTGGGTAACGGTTTCCTCCAGGCCGAAGGGGTTGCCGATGGCGAGCACGGTCTGGCCGACCTCGACCTTGTCGGAGTCGCCGATGGGGATGGCTTGGATGTCCTTCTCCTCGATCTTCAGCACGGCGATGTCCGTCGGCTTGTCGGTGCCGATGAGCTTGGCCTTGACGTTCTTACGGCCGTCGGACAGCTCGATCAGGAACTCGTCCATGCCCTCGATGACGTGGTTATTGGTCAGGATGTAGCCCTCGCGGCCGACGATCACGCCGCTGCCGAGCGAGCGGGCGGCGATGTCGTTGTCGTCCTGAGGGTTGCTCCCGCCGCCGCGGTTGTTGCCGCCGCGACCGTTGTTGCTACTACCATTGCTGCCGTCCTCGTCCTCATCGCCGCCGCCACCGCTGCCATTGCCGAGGCCGGGGATGTTGCCGCCGAAGAAGCGCCGGAAGAACTGCTGCTGCGAGCTGCGCTGGCGCAACTGCTGGGGGGTGAGGTGCCGGGTCGTCGTGATGGCGACCACGCTCGGGACGACGGCCTTGGTCAGAGCGATGCGCGCCCGGCTCTGGGCGGCGAGGGCGTCCACGACCCGCAGGTCAATGGAGGGTCCTTCCGCCAGGGTGTAGCGGGCGCCGGCGAACGCGCCCGGACGCAGCGCCACCCGCGCGCCGCCCGCGGATTGCCAGAGCGAAAGGGCCCCGAGGCCAGCGGAGAGCAGAAGGACAAAAGCAAGAAAACGGAGCAGAGGTTTCATCGGTTGAGCAGCAAGATAACGCAGATTCGTCGGGACGCGCCAAGTGGCCGGGAGAGGTAGGAAGAAAGGCAGGATGCAAGATGCCGGATGCAGGCAGGATGGCGGAGCTTCGGGAATGGCGCTGTCCCGCAGGTCTGGACATCTTGCATCCGGCATCCGGCACCTTGTATCTCGCCCTTAGGCCGCCGCCGCCCCGGTTTCGCTCAAAGAAAAATTTTCGTCCGTCGCTTCCGTCCCGTCGGGGGCCACCGGCAGGCGCAGGCGGAAGGTGGCCCCGTGGCCCGGCCGGCTCTCCAGGGCGACGGAGCCGCCGTGGGCCTGGGCGATGTGCTTGACGATGCTCAACCCCAGCCCCGTGCCGCCCGCCTCCCGGGAGCGATCTTTGTGGACGCGGTAAAACCGCTCGAAGACGTGCCCCTGGTCGGCCAGGGGGATGCCAGGCCCGTGGTCGGTCACGCTGATTTCGACCCAGTCGGGGTCCTCGGCGCAGGGTCGGGCGCGGACGGCGACCTCAGGGTCCGTGGCGGGCTGGCCGTATTTGAGCGCGTTGTCGAGCAGGTTGAACAACGCCTGGTCGAGCCGGTGGCCGTCGGCCTCGACGCACAGGGCCGCGGGCGCGTCCACCGTGAGGGTGATACCCTGCCCCGCCGCCACGGGCCCCAGCCGTTCCACGACCCGTTCCAGGGAAACGCGCACCTCCAGCGTCTGCCGGTGCAGCGGTCCGATGGGGGCCAGCGGGGTGCCGCGGCCGTGGGGTCCGCCCTCCAGCTCGGAAAGCGTGAGCAGGTCCCCCACCAGCAGGTTGAGCCGCTGGCCGTGCTTGGCCATGACCCCCAGGAACCGCCGGGCCGTCACGGGGTCTTCCAGGGCGCCCTCTTCGAGCAGGGTTTCCAGGTAGCCGTTGATGATGGACAACGGCGTGCGTAGCTCGTGGGAAACGTTGGCCACGAACTCCTGGCGCACGCTCTCCAGGGCCCGCAGCCGGGTCACGTCGTGGAAGATGGCGATGGCGCCCACGGGCCGCTCGGACCCGCGGGGGAGCAGCCCGGCGGCGGTGAGGTCGAAGTGCTTCTCGGCGTAACGGCCGCCCTCCTGCCGGGTGGCCAGCGTCAGCGGCCGGGTGCGCGCCGGCCCGCCGTCGAGGGCCTCGAGCACGGCGCCCTGCACGTCGTGGTGGCGGAAAACTTCCAGGAGCGAACGGTTCAGGGGGGAACCGCGCAGGTCGAACATCCGCCGCAGCCCATCGTTGACCAAGCGGACCTTGTGGGAACGGTCCACGACGAGCACACCCTCGGACAGGCTGCCGAGGATGGTCTGGAGGTTCACGCTCTCGTCGCGCAACTGCCGGTCCATCTCGCGCAGCCGCGCGGTGAGCTTCTCCAGGGGTTCCGCGCAGGCGGCCAGGGGCGCGGCGGCGCGGGCCAGCCGGCGCGCGGCGGCCAGGGCGAGGACGTTCGAGCGGTCGCCCTCGTCGGCCAACGAGAGCAGGGCGCCCCGCAGGAGACGGGCCGGGCGGAGGGTTTTCCAATAAACCCAGCCAACGGCGGACCCGAGGACGGTGAGCGCTGCGAGGAGGGGAACGGCACCGTCCAAAGCGAGGGAGGCTAACCCGCCCCGGCCGCGGCGGCAACGGGGGGCGTGGCGGTGAAGCGGTAGCCCTCCCCGCGCAGCGTCTCGATCCGCGGCGCGTGGGCCGGGCCGAGCTTCTCGCGCAGGCGGCGGATGTGGGTGTCCACCGTGCGGGTGTCAATGTTGCCGGTGTATCCCCACACGTCGTAGAGCAGCGTCTCGCGGGACTGCGTGCGCCCGCGCCGCTCCAGGAGCAGGCACAGGAGCTTGAACTCCGTCGTCGTCAGCTCCAGCCGCCGGCCGTCGAGCAGGATCTCGAACGCGCCCTTGTCCACCCGGAACCCGTCCACCTCCAGGGAGGTTTCCCGCCCGCGCAGGACGGCGGCCTCCCGCGCCCGGCGCAGGATGGCGCCCACGCGCAGGACCAGCTCCCGGGGGGAGAACGGCTTGGTCACGTAGTCGTCCGCCCCGAGCTCCAGGCCCGCGACCCGCTCGGCCGGCAGCCCGCGGGCCGTGAGCATCAACACGGGGAGGTTCGCGGTCGCCGCGTCGGCCTTGAGCTCCCGGCAAACCTCCTGGCCAGACATCTGCGGCAGCATCAGGTCGAGGACGATGAGGTCCGGTCGCCGCTCGCGCGCCAGTTGCAGGGCGCTCTGCCCGTCCGCGGCGGAGATCACCTCGTGCCCGGCCCGGGTGAGGCCGTAGCGGACCAGGTCCACCACGTCCGGCTCGTCGTCCACCACCAGCACGGTGGCCGGCGGCAGGGCGGTTTCGGCGTTGGCGCGGGGGTTCACGGCCGCAGTATCCCCCCAGGCGGGAACCGGGCAAGCGGCGCCACCGTGACGAAGTCGTCACCTCCCGGCGGGTGGTCCGGGCAAAAAAAGACCGGGGCCGTGCGCGCCACGGAATGACTGACGGACGCGCCCGGCCCCGGTGTCACCTTAACCAGAAACCTTTGACTACCCGCCGGGGGTTCCGTTCAAAGCCGTTCACAAAAATTTTCGGGTCGCGCGGGCGCTTTACCCCTCCCCCGCCCCGCCGGTTTCAACCGGGATGGCCGGCAGGGCGGGCGCTTCGGGGAAATCCTCCGGGGGCGTCTCGTTCACGCGCGGACGGCGCGGGACCGCCCCGGGGGCATCCGGCTCCCGGCGCGGCGTGGCGGGGAGGGCCTCGGGCCGGAGCACCGTCGTGTCCGCCCCCGGCGGGCGCAGGCGGAAGGGCACGTCCACGGCCGTCACCCCGCGCGGGGGCACCCGGAACGTTCGCGTCAGCTCCGGCCAGTCCCCGTAGCGGGCGCGCGCCGTGTATTCGCCGGGCGGCAGGTGCGTCGTCAGCGGGGAAACGCCGAGCAGCTCCCCGCGCAGGGTGATCTCTGCGCCGGACGGCTCGCTCGTAAAACGCACCGGCAGGCGCCGCTCCGGCGGGACGGTCGGTGTGGGCGCGGGCGTGGGCGTGGGGGCGGGCGTCGGCGCCGCCGCGGTGGGCGCGGCCGTGGGTAGCGGCAGCGGGGTGGGCGTGGGC
>CAXTFX010000331.1:0-5435 GCA_964243185.1 uncultured Chthoniobacterales bacterium | reverse complement strand
GCGCCCATGATCCCGCGCAACTCGACCACGCTGACGGTGAACCGGCGCTTGAACTTAGAGGCGGATGGCGTAGGCCGAGCGCATCTGCATGACCTGCTGCAACTGGAAGCGGAAGAACTCCCGCTTCACCTTGAGCAGGTAGGGCTTGAGGTTGCGCGAGATCTCCACCGCGAAATAACCCTGCCCGTTGGCCGTGATCAGGGCGTCGCTGAACCAACTCGTCACCAGGTCCACGTGCTTGCCCGTCTCCGCGTCGTAGTGGTTGGGCACCACCAGGACCTTGGACTTGAGGTTTTCGGCCAGATCGCGTAGTTCCCGGTAAAGCTCGTTTTTGGAAAGCTTTGCCAGCTTGGCGAAGTCGGCCACGTTGACCACGTAACGCTTGAAGTCCTCGTCCTCCGGCTCGATCATCGAGATGACGTAGAGCACCAGCTTCTGCTCCCGCGGTGACAGTTCGTAGCGCGCCTCGGCCAGTTGGTTGGATTGCCAGACGACCGTGTGGTCGCACGGCTGCTTCTGCCAGGGAACCAGGGCACCGTTCATCGGATACGGGCATAGGACCCCCGCCGGCGAAAAGCAACGCCAGCCGCGCGTGGCGACCGGAGAAAACGTCAGGATTCCCGCCCCGGCGAGAGCAAATCGGGGCGGGAGAAACCTCTTTCGACCGGAAAGACCCGACGCGAACCGGCCTGCCGCACCGGGAAAAACGTCAGGATAGCCGACCCCGGCAGGCTTCGGATCAGGCCGGGAAAAACGTCGGGATGCCTTCACGCCCTGGGAAAAACGTCAGGATGCGACTGGGGAAAACGTCAGGGGTGCCAGGGAAAAATGTCAGCACCGGTCCGGCTCGAACCGGGGAAAACGTCGGGATTCACCCGGGGAAACGTCAGGATAACCCCTCCCGAGGCGCAGGGGGACCGGCACCGGGGAAAACGTCAGGTTCGGAGCGGGCAGCGGCCCGTTCTACCTCGTGAAGACGCCCGCACCGGAGCGGTAGCCGATGGCCGGGAAAAACGTCAGGATTCGTCCCCGAATGTCCCCTCCTAAGAACTAAGAACTAAGAACAACCCAAGAACCTGAAAGAACAACGAAGACCAGGGAGCGGAAGCCACTCCACGGAAAGAAAGGCCACCGGAGTAGAATCCAGGCGCCGCGAGCGCCGCAATCATCGGCCCGCTGGCGCGTCTCCGCTTCGCTTCGCCGGCGGGTTCCGCCCTACTCGGGCGGCAGAAGGTTTTGGAGGGGGTTGGCGGCGGCGCATTCCCCGCGAAACACGAAGAACTCTGCCCAGTAATCAGCAACCCAGCGCTCCCGAAGCGGGTCAGGGTCGCAGCGATCACCGGTCTGCTGACAGCCGAGACGAATCCGGTCCAGTTGTGTGCAAGTTTGTAAAACAAAGCCGCCTGATTCACGAAGCTGAACGCAGCCAACGTGAGGATGCCGGCAAACCCAAGCGGCTTTGTTGTCTTGTGCATAAGCACACCAGCGGGTTGCAAACGTCGCTCGCGCCGTCGGACACGGCGACCATTCCGACATTTTCCCCGGTTCAATTCGGGGACGCTCCGTTGCGTGACTATCCCGGGCAAAATCGCTGGACCTACGGCTTGCACACAAGCCGCGGAGAGAGAGGGGGAACGAGACCCGTTGGGAACCCGTTAAACTCGCTCCTTGAGCGCGCCGGTTTAGCCGCTAAACTCGGCCCCGGACCGTTTGCCGCCCCAGACGAGCGGGAATAGCCCGCAAACCCGGTAAAGACCGCCCTTTTCTCCCGTTCCATGAGGCTGAAGCGCAAGATGACGGAGGCGGAGTTCGCGGCCGCCATCCGACACATGCGCCCCCCGCCCCAGCGTGTCCTGGAGATCGCCCACGCCGACCTGGTGCGGGGTGTGTTGCAGGCTGAAATCGCACGGGAGTATAACGTCACGCGAAGCTCCGTCTCGCAGGCGTCCAAGCGGGTCTGGTTGGGCTTCCTCAAGAGCAAGGGCTTCCAGGAGGTCGCCGTCGTGCTGCCGGACGCCCGGGCTTTTGTCGTCAAAGGTTGGGGCCGGGAAGCAGTGGAACTCATCAACCGGCCGCCGTTCAAGCGCTCCTGAGCTTGAAGACAACGATGAAAACGCTCGTGGTCGCCAACCAGAAGGGCGGGGTCGGTAAGACGGCCCTGGTCGTCCACCTGGCGTTCGACTTCGCCGAACGCGGCCTGCGCGTGCTCGTGGTGGACCTGGACACCCAGGGCAACACCTCCTTTTCCCTGAAGAAGCAGACCCCCGTCGGCGACGCCTCGCGGTTATTCGGGCCAGAGGGGTTCCCACCGGCGGTGCGGGGGGAGGCGCCGGGCATTTACCTGCTCGGCGGCGACCCGGCCCTGGCGAACGTCGAGGCCGGCCGTCTCCAGGAGGCGGCAAGGCACTTGCGCGCTAACCTCGGGACGTTGGGCGGCGGCTTCGACGTGTGCCTGATCGACACGGCCCCGGCGCTCGGCGTGCGGCTGGTGGCCGCCCTGGTCGCGGCCGACTTTGTGCTTTCGCCCATCGAGTTGGAAGCCTACTCCATCCAGGGCATCCGCCTGATGGTCACCACCATCGTCAACGTCCGCCGGAGCAACCCCGGCCTGCGGTTCCTGGGCATCCTGCCCTCCAAGGTGGACGGCCGCAACCCCCGCCACCACACGCACCTGGCGGAACTCTCCGCCGCCTACCAGGCGCAGCTCATCCCGACGCCCATCGGCCTACGCGGCAGCGTGGCTGACGCCCTGGCGACCGGCCAGCCCGTGTGGGCCATCCACAAGACGGCGGCGCGCAAGGCCGCCCAGGAGATGCGGACGGCCGCCGCCCACCTTTTTGACGCCATGAAGCTGGCCACGCCAGCGATGTCCACCCCCTGATCCCCTACCTACCATGAATGCACCATCCACCCTCGGCCTCGACCAGCTTGGCGACCTTTCCGCGCTGTTGCAGCCCGCGCCCCCGGCGGACCCATCCGCCGCCAACCGGCCGCGGGAAATCCCTCTTTCGGACATCACGGAGGACCCGCACCAGCCCCGGACGGAGTTCGACGGCGACACCCTGGAGGAGCTGGCCGAATCCATCCGGCTGCGGGGCGTGAAGACACCAATTTCCGTGCGTCCGCGCGGGGAAGGGGAGGGGAGTGGTTACGTGATCAATCACGGCGCGCGCCGCTTCCGGGCGTCACGTCTGGCGGGCCGGGAAACCATCCCGGCCTGGGTGGACGCGGATTACACCGAGGAGGACCAGATCATCGAGAACATCCACCGCGACGCCCTGCGCCCGCGCGAGATCGCCGAGTTCATCGGCCGCAAGCTCTCGGCGGGCCGCCGGCGGACCGACATTGCCAAAGCCCTGGGGAAGTCCAAGGCCTACGTCTCGCAGTATGCCACCCTGCTCGACCTGCCCGAACCCATCGCGGAGGCGTTCAACGCCGGGCGCACGGGGGACGTCACCCTCATCAACGAGCTGGTGAAGTTCCACGCGCAGGACCCCGGGGCCACGGTGGAATGGATGGCCACCCAGGAGGTTTCCCGCGGGAGCATGAAGGGGTTGCGGGAATACATCGACAGCCGGGCGAAGGCCAAACGGGGGCAAAAGCGGGTCAAGGCTCGCCAGCACCACCCGGACCCCGATCAGGCCAAGGCTTCCGCGGTGCTGCGCAAGCCCACGGTGCAGGTGGAATGCGGGGGGCACGTGGGGCAATTGCTCTTCGCCCGGCGTCCTACCCGGGAGGGACACGCCTGGGTGAACGTGGCGGGCGTGGAGAAGGAATGCCGGGTGGAAAAGATCCGGCTGCTCTCCGTCACCGAGGGCTGAAGCCCGCGGGGAAACCCTTGGTCGAACACCCCCTCCCGAGCTATGGTTCCGAACCTATGGCGAACACCGCAGACCACGGCGTGGCCCTCGCTACCGCGGAAGGTCCCGCCCCCTCCTCCCCGCCGACCGGGGGACCCGATCTTTCCCCGGAGGTGGACGCCTTCATCTCGCAGATGGTGGAAGCGCTCAACACCCACCAGCACGGGGTGCCCCGCGGGATGAACACGGGCAACTGCCCGCAGCCGGAGTTCAGTCCCCGGCCGGGAGGATCAAAAGGCGTGAGCGAACAATGACCTCCTGTTCAATTTCTATGAGCGCACCCACGTTTGCCCACCCCGTTGTGCTCACGGCCGCCGACTGGCAGCTTCACTTCCCCTACACCCCGGAAAACATGCCGCGCATCTTGGCCATGCAGGAAATCATGCGCTCCTGGCCGGCGGAGAAGCGGGCGACGACGGCGTGGGAGAAGGGCCTCAGCCGGTTGGAGGACGCCCGCCGACTGGCCGCCGGGGAAATCAGCGCCGAGGAACTCCAGCGCGAAAACAGCGTTTTTCCGCCCGGGGCCACCTTCCGTTACGTGGACTTGGTGGGTGACCTCTCCCACATTCGCCCCGAGCAATGGCAGGAGACCTACCAACGTTTACTCCAGGAGGAAGGGCCGGTGCCGCGGACGGCGGTCCCACGGAGCTGAACGACTACCGGATGCTGCTCGCCCAGCGCGACAGCGCCGGCCAGCTCCTGCTCGTGGTCGGCGGCCAGGCCGTCAACTTTTGGGCCGGCCACTTCGCCGCCCGAGAGCCCGCCCTGGCGGCGCTGCGGCCCTTCACCAGCAAGGACCTGGACGTGGTCGCCCCGCGCGCGGAGGCCGAGCGCCTGGCCCGGCTCAACGGCTGGAGGCTCACCCCGACCGTCGTGGGGGACCTGCGCGCCGCGGAGGTTCACCTCGCGCGACCAGGCGGGGGCGGCGCGGATGCGCCGCTGCGGGTCGAGTTCCTGGAGGAGGTCTTTGGCCTGGGCCGGGAGGAGGCGGCCGGGGCCGCGCTCCTGGTGCGCTGGCGGGAAGCCGGCCAGGACCTGCGCGTCCTCAACCCCGTCCACCTCCTCGCGGCCAAGCTGCGCAACGCGGTGGACCTGGAGCAAAGCGGCGAGAACCGGCCGCCGCGCCAGGACGTGCGCCACGTCCAGATGCTTGCCTCTCGGCGTGCCGCACTTCCTCACCGACGTGGTGGCCGATCCCCGGCTCGAAAGCCCGGCGGCCCGGGCGGGGTTCGTCGAGTCCTTCGTGCACCTCCTCGCGGCCTCGGCCCGCGGCTACCGCGGGCGCACCTTCGAAGCCCGGCACCCGGGCCTGCTGAACTGGCCGGCCCTGGTGCCGGCGGAGGTGGCCGCCCTGCCGCTTTCCCCCACGGCCCGGGACGCGGTTGCCCACCTTGGGCGAACGGTCGTCCCGCCCCGCGTGACGGGAGCGTCGGCGCCCCCCCGGACGCCAGCCGGCGCGGGGGACGAGGAGCGCGTCGAGAACGCGCGCTGGCTGCTGGCCGCGGCCAAAGCAGCACCCCGCCCGGCGCCGGCGCCGGGCGCCCGGCAGGGGCCGCCACCAGGAGGGGAAGACCC
>CAXTFX010000330.1:0-5438 GCA_964243185.1 uncultured Chthoniobacterales bacterium | reverse complement strand
ACTGTTTGCAAACGCTGGTCATCCCGCCGGATTCCAACTGGAACACGCCGACGGTTTCCCCCCGGTTGAGCATGTCCACCGTCCGCTGGTCGTCGAAGGGAATCTTGTCGAGGTCAAAGTCCGGCGCGCGCGCGTGGATAAGGTCCAAGGCGTCCTCGATCAGCGTCAGCGTCTTCAGCCCCAGGAAATCCATCTTCAGCAGCCCGAGATCGTTGAGCGGGTTGCCGGAATATTGCGTGATGACCTGGCCTTCCTTGTCGCGCGCCAGCGGGATGTATTCGTCCAACGGCCGATCCCCGATGACGACGCCGGCGGCGTGCACGCCCGTGCCGCGCGTGAGCCCTTCCAGGGTCCTGGCGAAGTCATAGACTTGCTTGGTGGCCGGCTCCGTCTCGATGGCCCGCTTGAACTCGGGGTTGCGCTCCGCCGCGAGCGCGAGCGACAGCGGCTTGGCCTGCTCGACGGGGATCATCTTCGACAAACGATCCCCGTCCGAGTAGCTCATCCCCAGGACGCGCGTGACGTCCTTGAGCACGGCTTTACTCGACAACGAGCCGAAGGTCACGATCTGCGAGACGGCGCGCTCGCCGTATTTGCGCCGCACGTATTCAATGACCTCGCCGCGCCGCTCCACGCAGAAGTCAATGTCAATGTCGGGCGGCGAAACGCGCTCCGGGTTCAGGAACCGCTCGAAGATCAACCCGAAGCGTAACGGATCAATGTCTGTAATCTGCAACACATACGCCACCATTGACCCCGCCGCCGAGCCGCGGCCGGGGCCGACGGGGATCTGCTGTTGCCGGGCGTAATTGATGAAATCCCAGACGATCAGGAAATAAGAGGTGAACCCCGCCTTGTTGATGACCGACAACTCGTATTCCAAACGCCGCGTGAGATCGGCGTCGTCCAGCGCGCGCTCGCCGTAGCGGCGCCGCAGGCCAGCCTCGCAGAGTTCGTGCAGATACTCCTCGCGCGTCTGCCCCGCGGGCGGCTCGTATTGCGGATACTTGGGGACGCCGAACTCCAGCTTGAGGTCGCACTTTTCCGCGATACGCAGGGTGTTCGACAACGCCTCCGGGACCTCGGCGAACAGGGCGGCCATCTCGTCGGGGCTCTTGAAGTAAAGCTCCGGCGTGTAGCGCATCCGCTTCTCGTCGTGCACCATCGCACCGGTGCCGATGCAGAGCATGACGTCGTGCGCCTCGTGGTGGTCGCGCTGGAGGAAATGCACGTCGTTGGCGGCGACGAGCGGCAGGCTGAATTCCTTGGCAAACTTGCAGAGCGCGCAGTTGCACTTGACCTGCGCCTCCATGCCGTGGTCGTGCAGTTCCAGATAGAAATCGCCCGGGGTGAAGATGTCGCGAAACTCCGCCACCGACTCGCGCGCCTTGGCTTCCTTGTCGGCGAGCAGCAAGCCGTTGACCTCGCCCTTCAAGCACCCGCTCAACCCGATCAACCCCTGCGCGTGCTGCGCGAGCAGGTCCTTGTCAATGCGGGGCTTGTAGTAGTAGCCATCGAGATACGCGGCGCTGGCGAGCTTGACGAGGTTCTTGTAGCCCGTCTCGTCCTTACACAGCAGCGTCAGGTGACTGTAGTTGTCACCGGCTTTGCCCCCGGTGTTCTTGTCCCGCATCGGACCGGGCGCCAGATACATCTCGCAACCGATGATCGGCTTCACGCCCGCCTTCTGTGCCGCCTGGTAGAACTCGATGGCGCCGAACAAGTTCCCGTGGTCCGTCATCGCCACGGCCGGCATCCCGTGTTCGACCGCCTTCCGCATCAGATCCTTGATGCGGATCGCGCCGTCGAGCATCGAATACTGCGTGTGGACGTGGAGGTGAACGTAGTTGGCAGACATGAGGGGCAGGGGCGCGCGTTCGTTAATTAATGTGGTAGCCGTTGACCAGGAGGGCCGTCAGCAGCGTGAGCAGCATCGTGGAGAAAACGAGCAGCGGGGTTTCCAGCGCGCGGACACGGTTCGTGATCTGCCCGAGGAGCAGATACACGGGGGCGATGACGACCGTGTAACGCGGCATGTTGTGGTAGTCCGTGGAGGATACCAACAGGGTCATCAACGCGAGGATATAGACGGCGTAACCTTTGCGCCGCAGCGTGAACAGAGAGACGGCGGCCAACCCGTAAATCACCGCGATCAGCGGGAACGAGGTCCAACGGAAGAACGGCTCCAGCGTTTCCCAAGCCGATTGCACCATTCGCCAGGGCACCTGGAACGGCGGGACGTGCCAGCCGGCCGCGAAGGTCTTCTGCTGGGCGCGCCAGTCCCCGAAGCGCCACTGCAGGAACAGCAGGAACGTGACCTGCCCCGCGGCGGGGCCGAGCACGCCGAGGACGGTGCGCCCGCGCCCGCGCAGGTCCGTCCAGAAACCGTTCCCCGGGGTGAGAACCCCGCCCGCGAGCCGGGCGCGGCGGTCGTCCCCCCATTGTTGGAGGGCCTCGATGCCGAGGAACACCGCGACGAAAACCCCCGGCGTGCGCGTCAGGGCGGCGAGGTAGCCGGCCGCCCCGGCCCAGAGCCAGGCGCGCCGCCGGGCGGCATACATGCTCGCCAGGGTCAGCAGCAAACACAGGCTCTCGGTGTAGATCATCCCGAACCAGAACGCGCCGGGGCAGAACATCAGGAAGAGCACGGACCGGTTGGCGGCGCCCTCCGCCCGGGTTTCCAGGGCCGTTAACCGCCAGAGGATGAACGCCGCCCCGAGCAGGCAGGCGTGGGAAACGAGGTAGCCGGCCAGCAGGGGGTCCAGCCCGAGCCGCGATAGGGCGCGGATGCACGACGGCAGCAGCGGGTAGAACGCCGCGCTGGATTCCCCGTCCGGGCGGTAGGAAAAATAACCCTGCTCCGCGATGGACAGATACCAGCCGGCGTCCCAGCGCGCGAACGATTGGAACAGCGACCGGGCCCCGTCGTCGAACTCCCCGCGGAGCAGGATGAGCCGTGAGAGCACGGCGGCACCCAGGATCACCAGCCGCGAGGTGAAGTAGAGCGCCAGCACGTGGCCCACGGCGGCGCCGGTGAGCCGCGGGGGCGGGGCCCCGGCCCCCGGGGTCGTCGTGACCGGGTCTGGGTCCGTGAAGGAAGGCAGGGTGGGGACGCTCACGGCGAAAGGGAAGGGGGTCAACGGAACTCAACCTGCAAGCGGTCAAAAGTTCCCGCCATCGTTCGCCCGTCGCCCGGCGCGGAGTCGTCGCCGTGGTGGTTCCAGCGGGCGTATTCGAGTTGGAAAACGTGCTCGCCCGGCCCGAGCGGCACGGTGAACGTGCGCCGGATCACGTCCTTGGGCTGGTCGCGGAGTTCCTCCAGCGGCTGGCCGTCGTGACGAAACACGAGGTCCTGGTGCCCGATGCCGCTGTAGAAGGCGACCGCGACGACGGCCTCCCGCGCGGTGTCCGAGCGCAGCACCAGGCGCGTGGCCGGTCCGAGGCCGTGGCGGAACGGGCCGTGGCCGAGGTTCTCGACGTCGGCGATGCCGTCAACCGCGAGGAAATGCCCGTCGCGGAAGAAGATTTCGGCCCCGCCGACGCGCCTGACCCCGAGACTCTCACGCAGCAGATCAATGCCTGGGTAGGTATGCTGACGGTCGTGGCCGAGCGTTTGCCAATCCCGCCAACCGGCCGCCGCCAGGCCGAGGCCCAGCAGGCAGACGGTGGCGAGGTCGGCAGGTTTCATGGGGAGAGACGCGGTGGGGGCGGGAAAACGCCGGAGGTTAGATGCACCGGCGGGCGGATGCGAGCCTGAAGACAGGGAGGCGACTAACCTCGGGTGGGCGGCCGGTCGGTCAGCAGTTCGCCAGCTCCGGCGCGGCGGGCGTTCCCGCGCCGGGCGGCCGCTCGCGCAGGGCGCGCTCCACCCCCGGACGCACCCGGACCAGGTCGCGCAGCATCAACGCGCCGTCGCGCAGGATGCGGAGCGTGCTGAAGGGGGCGTCGGACCAGCCGGGAACGGGCAGGCTCCGCACCGTGAGCCCCAGGCGGTTCGCCAGGCGCAGCACCTCCACGTCAAAGGCGAAGCCGTCGAGCGTCTGCCGGGAAAAGATCCCCGCCGAGGCCGCGCGCCGGAACACCTTGAAACCGCACTGCGTGTCCGGCAGGTCCTCCGCCGGCGAGCCCCCGGCGCCCACGACCCGCCGGGCGAGCGCGCGGAACGCCCCGCCCAGGAGACGCCGCCGCGCGCCCTGCCGGTGCACCGCCCGGCGGCGGTCGCCGATGAGCACGTCAACCTCCGGCCGGCCGTCGAGGTGGGCCAGGAAACGGCCGATTTCCTCCAATGGCGTGGACAGGTCCGCGTCCATGAACAGGTGCACCTCCCCCCGGGCCCGCCGCATCCCCAGCCGCACGGCGTAGCCCTTGCCGCGGTGGACCTGGTTGTCGCACACCTGGAAAGCCCGGCCCAACCCCGCCGCGACCTCCCGGCAGCGGGCCAGCGTGTCGTCCGCGCTGCGCTCGACCATGACGAGCACCTCGTAGGCGCGGGCCGCGGAGTCCCCCCCGCCGGCCGCGGGGGGGAAGAGCCCGTCGAGGTAGCCCGCCACCCGCGCCAGGTTGGCGGGCAGCCGGCGCGCCTCCTGGTAGGCCGGGATCACCACCGAGAGCCGCAACGGGGGCACGGCGGCGGCGTCGGGCGGGGCGTCGTCCATTTATTAAAAAGGAAGGGGGCGGTTAGAGTAGTGAGACAACGTCACCGGCCGGGCAAGCGTTTTTCGGCCTCCGCCGGGCGGCGCTGCTCCAGCACGCGAAACGCGCCGCCCGCGCCGTCCGGGTCCAGCAGGAAGCGCAGCGCCGGGTCGCCCGCCGTCGCGCGTCGAACCACGCCCGGCAGCCAGCGCGAGAGGAACTCCGCCTGCGTGGGCAGGGCCGGCGGCCCCTCGCCGAAGCCGAGTTCCCGGCCCCAGCGTCGCAGGTCGGTGAAGTTCACGTCCGCCGTGAGGTCCTGGTGGCCGGCGCGCGCGTAAACCTCCGCGCCGGTGAGCGCCTGGTGGCGAAAATACGCCCGCAGCGTCCCCCGGGGCCGGCGGTGGTAGAGGGCGGGCAGCTCGTCCCCGTAATCAATGGTCAACAGCCGCCCCGCGCGCCAGCCCGGCGCCAGCTCGCGGGCGAGAAATTCGCGGTAACGGCCGTGCGTCTCCACCCGCTGCCCCTCGGCGGGGCGGGGGAAGAACTCCTCCTCGAACACGCTCGACAGGCCGGGGGGCGGTCCCTCTGGCCCGAGGCGCTCGACGGGCGCCGCGCGCGGGTCCGGCCGCGCGAGGCCGACCTCGCGCCAGCCGCCGTCCCGCCGTTCCCAGACCCGGCAGGGAAACGCATCCACAAACTCGTTGGAGAACACCAGCGCCCGCCCGTCGGCCGCCGCGCGCAACGCCGCCGCCACGTCCGCGTGCCAGCGCACCCGACCGTCGGCCCACGGGCGCAGGCGCTCCCGC
>CAXTFX010000329.1:0-5461 GCA_964243185.1 uncultured Chthoniobacterales bacterium | reverse complement strand
TCGGCGACGGCGGCCTCGTCGTCAGCCACGTCCACGACGTGCTGGGCACCTACCGTTGAACCACGTTGCCGGATCGTCGGCGGGGTTGATCCTCGCGCGAGCCGGCATGGACCGCTCTCAGTTCGGAAACCGACAGGGAGGGACAGAGAGTGATCAGGTTTCGACCTTCATCAACCACCCGAGAATCTGCCGGGTAGTTTCCTCTCGCTGCTCCAGGTGCGGGAAGTGACCCGTGGAAACGAGGGTCTCACCCTGGAACTCGCCCGCAAACCACCGCTCCTGCCCGGCGGCCATCGCGGGCAGCACGCAGCCGTCCTCGGCCCCGCACAGGTAGAGGGTCGGCGTGGGGATGGGCGGCCAGGGTTCGCCGTCCGGGGCCAGCCCGCCGGAGCGGTAGTGGAGCAGCGGGGCGGGCCAGCTCGCGCGCAACGTCGCCTTGACGCGCGCCAGGTGCCCGGCCGGGGGCGCCCAGCCCGGGGCCGACCAGCGCCGCCACAGCGCTTCCACGTAGGCGAAGTCGCGGCGTCGGACCCACCACTCGGACACGCCGGGCAACTGGAAGAAAAAAGCGTAGCGCAGCTGCCAGAGTTGCCGGACCGAGCGGGCCGAGTTCTTGAAGACGACCGCCGGGTGGGCCGCCGTCAGCGTCACCGCCCGGCCCCAGCGGCCCGCGGGCGCTAGGCGCAGGGCGTGGTAGACGGTGAACGCCCCGTTGTCGTGGCCCACCAGGTGAACTGGGCGGCCCGGCGAGAGCGCGTCGGCGATGGCCAGAACGTCGGCGGCGAGCACGTCGAGCAGGTCTCGGCCGAAGGGGGAGCCGTCCGGGTTGGTCAACGGCGAGGGCGCGTAGCCGCGGCAAAACGGGGCCACGGCACGGAACCCGGCGTCCGCGAGCCGCCCGAGCAGGGCGTCGAAGGTGGAGGCGTCGTCGGGAAAGCCGTGTAGGCAAAGCACCAGCGGCGCATCGGCACTGCCGAGGGCGCGGGCGGCGAAACGGCCCCGTGGGGTGGCGATCTCGATGGGGTCAGGGTCCACGCGGGTTAACCTCCCTCGTCCTTCCCCTTGAGGCGAACGAATCAGGCTGGGGGCACGCCCCTTTCGCTCACGCCCCGCGCCCGCGCGTCCCGCACGGCTGCCACGAAGCTCCCCAGCAGGGGGCTCGCATCCCCCTCGCCCCGCCACGCCAGCACCTTGCGCAGGAGTGGCACCGGCGCACGCAACGAGCGGTAAACCACGCCCGCCACCGGGGTCTCTGCCACCAGGGCCGGCACCAGGGAGACGCCCGCCCCGGTGGCCACCAGGTGCGGGATGCTCGGCATGTCCGCGCTCTCGGCCACCACCCGCGGGCGGAACCCGGCGCGCAGGCAGCGCGCCCACACGAAGTCGTAAAACGTTTCCCGGCTCTCGCGCGGGCAGAACACGAGGGGTTCCCCGGCCAGTTCCCCCAACGCCAGCGGCCGGTCCCGCAGCCCCGGGTCCGCCAACGGGTGGCCCGCCGGCAAGATCGCCACCAGCGGGACGGCGGCCACGGGCGCCCACGCCAGGGCCCCCGCGCGCACCGGGGCCGAGAGGTGGAGCAACGCCGCGTCCAGTTGGCCCGTGCCCAGGGCGTCAACCATCTGGACCGTCCGTTGGAACCGCAGCACCAGCTCGGCCCCCGGGTGTTGCCCCTGCCAGCTTCGGGCCGCCCCCACCAGCAGCCCGAGGTTGGGCGCACCGAGGTGACCGAGCACCAGGCGGCCCGTTCCCTCGCCTTGGCCGTTACCCGCCTCCGCCCGCCGGGCGGCCCGGGTCGCCCGGGCGGCCTGCGCCAGGGTGCGCCGGGCCTCCCCCAGGTAAACGCGCCCGGCGACCGTCAACTCCACGCTGTTCACCCGCCGACGTGCCCGGAATAGCAGGGTGACGCCGAGCGCCTCCTCCAGCGCGCGCACCTGCCGGCTCAGGGCGGGTTGGGCGACGGCGAGCCGGCGGGCGGCGGCCGTGAAGCTGCCCTCCTCCGCCACGGCGACAAACGCCTGCATCAGCCTCAATTCCATGCGGGCAACTTATGCCGACCGGGCATGGGGCGAGCAACGAGAAAGCATGGGCGCGGCGCCGTCCGGCCGACCGCCGGGGGGCGTTTGGTTCCCTGGCCCCGCGTCCAGCGCGTCCCGTTCCCATGAACCCGCCACCGCCCTTCGAGAACAAAACTGCCCTCATCCTGGGCGGCCCCATCACCCGCCCGCGAACACGAGCCTTCCCCGCGTGAAAGCCAGGGTGATCACCTACTGGATCAGCACCGGGCTGACCGCCGCCATGATGACGCTCTCCGCCGTCCTCTACCTGACGCGCAACCCGAAGATGATGGCGGCCTTCACCGGCCACCTCGGCTACCCCGGCTACTTCCCGACCATCCTCGGCGTGGCCAAGCTGCTCGGCCTGGCGGCTCTCCTGGCCCCCCGCCTGGGCCGGCTCAAGGAGTGGGCCTACGCGGGATTCACGTTCACCTTCATCGGTGCCTTCCTCTCGCACCTGGCGGTGGGGGACACCAAGGACGCCGTGGCCCCCCTGGTCAGCTTGGTTCTGTTGGCGGCTTCCTACCTCCTGCGGCCGGCGGACCGCCGCCCCGCCGACCGCTCTTCCCCCGCCCCCTCGACCCGATGAAGAAGGCCCTCCTCTCCGCGCTGATCTCCGCCGCCGTGGTGACAGCCCCAGCCCAGACCACCAAGGAAAACCACCAGATGCCCCACCAAAACGCAGAACCGCAGGTTCGGGAAACCATCAAAGAGATGAACCGCGCGCTCGTCTCGCGCGACACGAAGGCGTTGGAGCGCATCTTCGCCGACGGCTACATCTTTACCACGCCCATCGGCACAACCCTCGACAAAGCCCAGCGCCTCCGGTCGGTCGCCGCCGGCGAGCGGGCCGTTTCGTCCATCGAGTTTCCGGAACTCAGAATCCAGCTCTACGGCGACACGGCCGTGGCCACGAGCCGGTATGAGGAGCTTGTCGGGGCACCGCAAACCAAGCAGGAGGGGCGGATCACCAACGTTTTCGTGTTCCTGGACGGACGTTGGCAAATGGTCGCCGGCCAGAGTCAGAGCGCGAACGTGACCCCGAAGTAGGACGCCGAAACCTCCCCTTTAGCGACATGCCAAACCCCGAAAATGACGTTGACAGCCGTGGCAGCGCGCCCCGTGCCAACCCCGTCGCCGCCCCGCCAGGAATCAACGCCGAACTCTTCGGCAAGCGCGGGAGCGGCGACCGGTTAACGCCGGACAACGCGGCGCTCATCATGATCGACTTCAACGTGCATCTGATGAACGCCGTGCAGACCCTGGACCAGCAAAGCCTCCGCAACAACGCCCTCGCCCTCGCGAAGATCGGCCGGGTCTTCAATTTGCCGATGTTCTTCGCCGGCGACGAACCGGAGGGTGCGCCGTTCGGCCCGCTCCTCCCCGAGATCAGACAACTCGCGCCGGATGCGACCTACGTCAGGCGCACCCACATCAACTTCTTTGACGAGCCGAGCAACTACGAGCCGGTCCTGAAGTCCGGCCGCACGAAGCTGATCATGGCCGGGATCACGACCGACCTTTGCCTGGAACAGGCCGCGCTGCTCGCCAAGCGGTCAGGCTACGACGTTTACGTCGTGGTGGACGCCTCGGGAACGTGGACCAAAACCCTGGAGCAAGCCTCCCTGATGCGGATGGCGCAGGCGGGCGTCCACCTGACGAACTGGCAGACGACCGCCAGCGAACTGGCGTTCGACTGGTCATCGCCGACGGCGCCAGACGTGCAGGCCATCTACCGCGACCACCTGGGCGCGATGGGTTTGATCCTGGGCGCGAAGGGCGGGGCCGCGATGCACTGAAACCGCGTCGAAGTTTGTGCCGGTCCCGCGCCGACCTGCCATGATCTCCGCGTCAGCCCCCGCCGACCCCGCCAGCCCATGACATGAAGCGTCGCACTTCCGTTCGCCTCGGTGGGGGAGCCGCGCTGGCCGTGGCGGCCGGCACCGGTGCGGACGCCCGGGCGCAGGCGGACGCCTGCCCCATCGTCCTCGGCCAGGTCAGCCTGTCCTTCTACGCCGACACCGGCGCGGTGGTGCAGGCCGTCCTGGAGCGGCTGGGCCACCGGGTGTAGGTGCGCCCCGGCCCGCACGAGGAAATTTCCCCTGTTCCTCCTTTTCCCATGAAACTTCTCCTCATCGGCGCCACCGGTCCGACCGGCCAACAACTCGCCCGGCAGGGCCTCGCCGCCGGCCACCAGGTCAGCGCCCTCGTGCGCGGCACCACGGCAGACTTGCCGGCCGGCGTTCACCGGCTTGCGGGTGACGTGTTGCGACCCGACACCCTGGAGGCTGCGCTCGAAGGCCAGGAGGCGGTCATCTGCTCGCTGGGGTCGAAGATGAGTGGCCCCTTCAAGGCCGTCACGCTGTTCTCCGAGGGCACGCGCCACCTGCTCGCCGCCATGCGGTTGAAGAACGTCCGCCGGCTGGTGTGCATCACGGGCATCGGGGCGGGGGACAGCCGCGGGCACGGGCCGTGGTATTACAACCGGCTCGTCCAACCCTTGCTCCTGCGCGGTGTTTACCAGGACAGAGACCGGCAGGAGGCCCTCATCCGCCAGAGCGACCGGGATTGGAGGCTGGTGCGCCCGGGCCTGCTCACCGACGGCCCGGCCCGCGGGGAAAACGGCTACTGCGTGCTCACCGACCTCGCCGGCGTGACGGCGGGCCACATTTCCCGCGCCGACGTGGCCGGCTTCTGCCTGCGCGAACTCGCCGACGGCCGCTACCGCCACCAGGCCCCGGTAATTACCCACTGATCCCCCGACGCCATGCAAAACCCCGAAATCAGCGAGGCCAACAACCGCCGCTTCGTCACCCAGATCAACGTCGTGGAGGTCGCCCCCGGGAACCAGGCCCGGCTCATCGAGTTGATGACCGCGCAGGTGGAAGAGGTCATGCGCCACCGCCCCGGCTTCCTTTCCAGCAGCCTGCACCGCGCCCACGACGGCAGCCGGGTGGTCAACTACGTGCAGTGGGAAACCAAGGAGGGCCTCGACGCCGCCCACGCCCACCCCGATTTCCTGGCGCACTTTGCCAAATACAGGGATCTGGTCCTCAACGCCGGCCCGCGGCTCTACGACGTCGCCCTGGTCCGCCACGCCTGAGGCCGGAGCGTTGCGGCCCCCGGGTGCCCCGCGAGCGGCCAGAGCGATTTTTCGCGTCGGGGCGTGATGGACGAACCCTGCCGTGCCTGTTCCCCATGAAGACGTTCCCGCACCCGCGGCCCGCTTCCCTCGCCCTCTGCCTGGTCCTCGCCGTCGGCGCGGTCACGGCTTCCCGCTTGCCCGCCCAACCACCCGCCCCAACCCTCATGTCCACCTCCACGCCGTCCTCCGCCCCCGCCGACGACGAAACCGCCCTGCGCGCGCTGCTGCGTCGGGCCGCCGACGCGCTCATCGCCCGCGACGG
>CAXTFX010000328.1:4045-5464 GCA_964243185.1 uncultured Chthoniobacterales bacterium | reverse complement strand
GGGCCGAACGGTGGGCACACCCACAACCGCGTTGATCTCGCGCGGGTGATCCATCGGCCGGCCCTCCGGCAGGACCTGGCACGTTGGTGGTCGGATTCGACCGTAAACGTGCCCGCGGTTCTCCGGGGCGAGGAAGGCACCGGCAAAACGTGGGTGGCCGCGGCCTTCGCGGCCGACATTCTGGCTGGTGATGGCACCGCTCTTCCTGTGGCGTTGTGGGCGGACAGCTTGGTCTGGGGTCAGGCACGGACACTGGAGGCGCTCGTGGGCACAATGGTCAGGGAACTGCTGCCGCCGATGGACGTTCGAGCGGAACGGCTCCAGCGCAAGTTCTTCTCCCGTTGGTCTGAACCTGTGCTCCTCGTTCTAGACGGCGCCAACGAGCGCGATGCATGGACAGCCGCTGAACACCTGTTGGCCGACCACGGACGGCAAACCGATGAACTACGCAGCCGGCTGCGGCTGCTCTTTACCTCCCGCCCCGCCGAGAACCATCCGGGGGTGCCCCGGCGTCTATGGGCGGGATGCACCACGGTGCAGGTAGGGAGTTTCGACGACGCGGAGTTCCGGGTCGCCCTGGATCGTTTTGCCCCCGGAGTCGCGCCGGAAGACTTCACCGCCCGGGTCAGCCATTACGCGCGGATCCCGCGCTATTTCCAACTGTGCGTTGGCTTACGCGAGCGGCTCAACTCCCTGCACCATCTCAGCAAGCCGTTGCTGCTCTGGGCGGACCTTCAGGATAAGATCGAGCGCGGCGATCCCCAGTTACTCGCCATCGAAGCGAAAACCGACCAGCGTGCCGAGGAGGTGATCGCCGGCTTGGCGCGGGGGGTGGGTTGGCCGGAGAACGGACGGGCCACCGCCACCACCGCGGAACTGGAGCGGCAGTTGCCAAACTTCCGGGGTGTTCGCGCCGAGCTGGCAGACCAACGCATCGTGCTGGAGCCGAGCTTGAATGAACTCACGTTGAACGCGGACCACGTCGTGCTCGGCTGGGCGCTGATCCTGCAAAGGTTAGCCGTCGTCCACGCCCACGAGGGCTTTGACGTTCTCAGCAACCGTCTGGAGCGGATGCTGGAGCCGGCCGCCGCGAATGACGATAAAGTCCGTGCCGTTCACCTGGCCGCGCTGTTGACCTTCCTCGCGGACGAAGAACGCCCATCCGGGCACCCGGCGGACAGCCCCCGCCAAGACCGGTCTGCCCTGCTCGCCTGGTGGGCAACGCACCACAACGCGGTTGCCTCCGTTGCGGACCTCGCCTTCTTCGTGCAACGCGACCTGACGGCTTACGCCTCGGCGGTCGAATCGCTCTTCCGTCAACATCTGCCCGGCAACCTCGACACCGCCTTGGTCGCCCCCTTAGCCGTGGCGTGGCGGGACGATGCCGAAATCCTGGAACCCATGCGTGCGGTTTTAGAA
>CAXTFX010000328.1:0-4035 GCA_964243185.1 uncultured Chthoniobacterales bacterium | reverse complement strand
CGGCTGTAAGGGGCGGGACGTAGAGCCCCCCTCGCGGCTTCGGCCGGTGAAAACCCGCGAACAGCTCCGGCTCTCGTATGCGGCAGCCAGCATCATTTCCATGGAGCCGAGGTCCGAACTGCTGCCGGCGCTGGCCGATTGTTACTATTCCCTGCGTTTCTGTTACGAGGATCATCCGGTGCAAAACGGCGAACCCGTCCGTTTGCCCATCAAAAGCCCGATGGAACCACTCGGGACGTTGATGCGATGGAGGTTTACCGAATCCGCCCTGGCCTCCCTCCAACGGTTGGGAGAAAGCCTGCCGGCTGACAGCGATGAGTTGGACAGCCTGCACTGGTTCGCGCGCCTGCTTCGGCAGACGTCGCTCCCGACCGTCCTGGGCGTAGCCGAGGACTACATCGGTTGGGAGAAGCGCCCGCCGGCTCCAAGAAGGCAGTTGGAGGCTTTTCGTAGTTTTCTCCGAGTCCCGGACCCGGAGCGGCATGAACCCATCGGTTTCGGTCAACTCGGGCCTCTGGCCGTGCGGCGCGACCTGCCGGAGCTTGACGTCGCGGAGGTCTTTGCACTCCGCGAAGACGCACGCTCCCGGCTGGTCCGCCTGGGAAGTGGAAGCTCAAGCAACACCACAGGGAAAACGGCGCAATGGGACGATCTGCTCCCGTGGCTGGCCCGTCATGCACCAAATGATTTTGGCGCGAGCGTCCGGACGCTCTGGGGTGACGCGATGCAGAGCCCAGAACCTTTGGAGAGCCTTTTTCAACTCGATGAGCTTCTTCCGGCCGAAGACCCCGACGGACGGTTAGCCGCCGAGTTGCTCGACCACGCGGCGGACCTTTTAACCCGAGAGAGGGCGGAAATGGTGCTCGTGCCGCTGACGGAATTGATGCTGCTCCACGGCACCTTGGAGACGGTGCTGGCTTGGCTGCGGGCCATCCAGGATGTCGCCATCGAGCGGGGAGGCGGCGCAGCCATCGGGTTACTCCCGTTGCCCACGGCCTTCAGAGGACTTGCCCCCCGCGGGTTGGCCGAGGCGGCACGCCAGGAGTTCGAGGCGTCACGCCCGGAAATGGACCAGACCGCCGACGACCAGGAGCGGCGGCGCCGGTGCGTGCGGGCCCGGCATTGGCTGCAAATCTACGCCTACGTCGTGGAGGCAACGCCGGAGGTGGTCTCGTGGGCGTTGCAGTTAGCCGATGAGTTGGCGGCTGAGGAAGAGTTCCGCTTCGCCCTTTTCCTGATCGTCAGCCGCAGTGAGGACCCGACCCTGTTCGAGCGTGCTCTGCTGCATCCCACCTTTCAGGAATACCAGACCGGGTTCAACTCCTGGCGTTGGCCCCCCGACATTCCAAAGGGGACCAGACCGGACTTCACCTTCGATGCCCTGCACGGCAAGACGTCCATGACCGTGAGCGGACGACTCTTGCGGGCTAGGGGGCAGGACGAAGAGCTTTGCCGGTGGGGACGCGCCCTGGCCGTGCAGGCAATGACGGCGTTCGGGAACGTGCCGCCGCAAACGGAAGTCAGCGCCACCAAACTCACGGTCAACGTAGGGCCGGGCGGGGATCACCAAGGGTTCGGCGTGCAACCGCTTCCCCACGGTGGGGAAACCTGGCGCGGGACCGACGGCCCTGCCTGGGGGGTGGACCGGAGCGAAGAGCGTGCCGCCCCCACTCAGGAGGATGCTGACCGGCAAATGGCCCAGTTTCATGCGGACCTGAAGCTCTGGCGGGAACCCTCCCGCCGTGAGTTTATGGAGTTCAACGCGGTAAGTCCCCTCCTCCGCTGGAGCGAGTTGGAGCCCGAGCGTTTCGTCGCCTTCGCGGAGGAATTCCTCGGCCGGGTCTGGCACGAAGGGACCGGTGAGGTCATGGAGTTTGCCTTTTTCGCCGCGGCCTTGGGGGTAGGTTTGTTGAGGATCGTTCCCGCGAGTGCCCGGCGCTTCGCCGAACACACCAGCGGGGGCATCCGGGTGCGTGTCCTTACTTTTGATGGTGCCCTGTCCTGGGGAACGCATCAGCTCTGGGACGCCGGTCTGAACCACCACCCTGAAATCCGGCGGTTACGGGCCGAGATGCTGGAGACGGTGGCCAGCGACGAGGCCATTCTCTGGCAGGTGCTCGCCGCCCACGCCGGGGGAAATGAGGGTGAGATCACGGCTCTGGCTGATGCTCGTCTAGCGAAGCCGTCGGCCCGGGAGCGTGCTCTGGGCGTGAGCCTGCTGGCCTTCCAGGGCAATGCGGATGCCAACGCCCGGTTGCAGAACCTCCTGGCCACCGACCCGAGCTTCTGGGTGCGCGAACACGCGCAATGGGCGCAGGAAGTTTGCCTGGCGGAACTCGCCTGCCGTGAACGCTACCGCACCGCGCTCGGTGCAGGCACCTTGGATGAAGCCGCTTTGGCGCTGGCTGAGATCCGCGCGGCGGCGTCCCCGATGGCTTATGCTTGGCGTGGACAGATTGAGCGGAGCGTCGCCTGGACGCCGGACAAGCGGACGCGCGCCTACTTTGATCTGTTCTGGTATCACTGGGGCAACACCTCTACCCGCAAACGGGACATCAGACTTGGAGGTCGTGAGTTGCCTAAATACTGTCGTGGAGACCGCATGGATGAGGGGGTTAGCAGCCGGCAAGCGCCGTGGTGGCGGCCCTAGAGAACGACCGACGTTCCCCGCGCGCTCCCCGCATTTTGCCGCCCGCCTGGAGAGTTCTTCTGCGGTATTCACCGCCGGCCCATCACAACCACCGTTCACGGCTCGCGTCTCAGTAGCGCACATCAAGCCTGGAAAATCTTGCTTTCGGCGCGATAATGCGCTATGCTCAGAAACAATCCCCGTTAAACCCGATGAGGCAATCGCCCCACCGGGTTCACGGCGAGAACACCTGACGGCATTCCCTCCGGCGTGAGAACTGGAAATTGCCACCGGGTGTTCTCAAACGCAACCCGGACGGGCGCTTGGATTGTGCGCCCGTCCTCTTGCAGAAAGAAGCACTCATTATGGCTACGCAGAAAATCGCAGATCTCCCTCTGACCGGTGCGTCTGGCCGGGTTTACGCCTTCAACGTTTATCCGCTGGAAACCACGTTCGCTGCCTACGGCGGCGTTTACGCCATCTCCCGGCGCGGTCCTCAGCCTCCCGGAAGTGGTTTGCATCTCCTCAAATACGTCGGTCAAACGGGTAACCTCTCGACCCGGTTCGCTGACCACCACAAGGAAGTTTGCTGGCAGCGTCAACTCGCCAATGCCCGCTCTATTCTTTGGGTTGCGGACGAAGCTACGCGCCTTGAGATCGAGGCCGACCTCATCGCCGCCTACGACCCACCATGTAACGGTTGAAGTCGTCGGACTCCCTGGCCCCTATCGCTGACCATGCCATGAAGACGACCCCGCTCGAATCCCTCGCGGACATTCGCGCCGGGGTCACGCTCCGGGGGCCGGACGACGCTCGTCCGGTCCCCGGGGGAACCGTTAGCCTGATCCGCATCGGCGACCTCACCGATGACGGGCGCCTTTGTCCCCCGGACGGAGACTTCCCCCGCCTCGCCCCCGCCGAACCCATCCCGCCGGAGCAGGTTCTCCGTCCCGGCGACGTGCTCTTCCCCTCGCGCGGCCTGCGGACCATCGCCGTCGTTTACCGCGGGGAGCCGGCGGCGCCGGCCATCGTCGGCGCGCAGTTCTTTATCCTCCGGCCCCGGAACGCCCGGCTCGACCCGGACTTTCTCGCTTGGTATCTCACCACGCCGGCCGCCCGGCAGCATTTTGAATCCCGGCGCGGCGGCTCCAACGTGCAGTTCGTTCCGCGCGCCGCCCTCGCCGATTTCCTCGTGCCCGTGCCACCGTTGGAAACCCAGCGCCGCGCCGGCCGCTTGGCGGAACTACTGCGCCGCGAGCGCACCCTGACCGAGCGTTTGCTCGACCGCCGCCGTCTCTTCATCGAATCCCGTTTGCTCCGCTCCCTGTAACCTCCTTTTCCCGATGACCACCTCCCCCGTCAACCAAGCCGAGATCAGCGCCGGCGCCTGGCGTGCCTGCGACACC
>CAXTFX010000327.1:0-5486 GCA_964243185.1 uncultured Chthoniobacterales bacterium | reverse complement strand
CCACGGGCAGGCCGGCGTAAAGGGCCTCGACGAAGACGATGCCGAAGGGTTCCGGGCCGGTGTTCGGTTGGCAGAACACGTCCGCCGCCGCCAGCAGCCGCTCCACGTCGTCCCGTTGCCCGAGGAAGCGAACCCGGTCCGCCACGCCGAGCCGGGCCGCCAGCGCGCGGAGCTCCGTCAGGTAAACCGTCTCCGCGGGACGCTGCGCGCCCCCGACCATCCAGCACGTCCAGCCGGGCACGTCCCGCAGCCGTCCGAGCGCTTCCAGGTGCGCTCGTTGTCCTTTCCACGGTTCCAGGCGGCTGATCTGCAACAGGACCACGTCCCCCGGCGCGGCGCCGAGTTCCGCCCGCGCCGCCGCCCGCACGGCCGGGTCCTGGGGCGCGGGGGCGACGACGGGGTAGGGGAGCACCGTCGTCGGCAAACGTTCCGCTCGTCGCGCCCCGAACAGCGCCGACAGCCCCCCGGCCGTCCACCGGCTGTTGGCGATCACGGCGTCCGGCGGGTGCCGGCCGGCCCAGCGCTCCGTCCAGTGCCGGCCGTCGGCGGCGTCGTGCATCCAGAAGACGAGCGGGAGCCCGGTCGCGCGCACGGCCGGCGCCGTCACCGCCAGGGTCCACGGGGCGTGGCAGACGACCACGTCGGGACGTGTCTCGCGCAGGATTTTTCTCAACCGCCGCCGCGCCCGCCACACCGTCCACGGCCGCCCGGCGCGCGCCGGACCATAGACCGCAACGGGCACGCCGGCCGCGGCGAGCTGACCCGCCACCTGACCACCCCCGAACGCCAGCGCGAACCGCGGCAGCATTCCCGGCGTGAGGTCCCGCGCTTGGGCCAACGTCAACAGGGACCGTTCCACGCCCCCGAACAGGTTGCCCGCCCCGAGGTGCAGCACTTGGAGGGGGGAACGGTTCATCGGCCAGCCATCAACCCTTCGTAGAGCGGCACGACCTTCTCCGCCAGCCGTTCGCGGGAGAACCGTTTCGACCCGGCCCGGCCCGCCGCGCCTAGCCGCGCGCGCAACCCGGCGTCCGCCGCCAGTCGGAGGATCGCCGCCGCGAGGCTGTCCGCGTCGCCGGCTTGGTGAACGAGCGCGTCGGTTTCCGGCGTGACGATCTCCGCCGCCCCGCCGAGGCCGCTCGTCACCAGCGCGCGCCCGCAGGCCATCGCCTGGGCGAGCACCAGCCCGAACGGCTCCGGCTGCGTGGAGGCGTGAACGACCACGTCCAGGGCGCGCATCGCCGCCGGGGCGTCGTCCACGAAACCCGTGAAGCCAACGTCCGTTTCCCCGAGGCCCGCCGCCCGCGCCGCCGCGCGCAATTCGTCCCCGGTGCGCTGGCTGCCGGCCGTCGCGTAGATCGGGCCGCCGACGACGTAAAAGCGCACGGGCGGCGCCGGGCTTTCCCGGAGCACGGACGCCGCGGCGCGCAGGAACGTTTCGTGCCCCTTCCAATGGGCGAAGGTCGCCACCAGGCCGACGCGCACCGTCCCCGGCGCGGCGGGCGGCAGGCCGGCGAGCCCGTCCAGGTCCAGCGCCGGGCCTTCGGGGGTGAACCGCTCGAGGTCAACGGCGTTGTGGGTCATGCACGTGGGAAACGTTCCCCCGAACACCCGCCGCACGTCCCCGGCGACGCTCTCCGAAACGGCCAGCGCCCCGTCGCACCGCCGGGCCAGGCCGCGCAGCAGGGGCAGGACGGCGCGGCGCGTGCCGGGGTAGTCGTGGAAGTGCCACACCAGCGGCAGACCGCGCGGGAAACCGCCGGGCCGGGGCAGCCGCAAGGCCACCCCGGCGAGCAGGTGGGTTTTCATCCCGTTGGAATGCACGAGGTCAGGCCGCCACGCCCGCAGCTCCCGACGGAGCGCCCGGACCACGCCTGCGCCCGCCAGCCCGGCGCGGACCTTCGCCATCCAACCGCCGGCCTCGCCGACCTTGCGTAACGCTTCCGGCACCGGCAGCACCGCCGCCGCCCCCGGCCCGAGCCGCGAGCGCACCCGTTCCAGCAACGGGCCGTCCGCCAGCGCCAGCACGCGCAGCTCCCACCCCGGCCGGGCCGCGTGCAGCGCCGCCAGCAGATCCTCTAACGCCGCTTCCGCCCCCCCGCCGCCCGCCGCCGGGGCCAGGAAGAGCAGCCGCCGGGGCCGCGTCATGCCGCCGCGCCCCCTCCCGGCGGACGCCGGCCCTCGCGGGGTGGGGGGTCGTCGGACGCCGGTTTCCAATTCACGGCTTGATTCTTCGGGATAAACGCCTTCACTGCAAATGGCCGAGCCACCCTCCATGCGCCAACTTGCCCCCGCGTCTTCACCCCGTCTGACCTCTACGCCCCGCTGGCCACTGGTGCTCCTCGGTTGTCTTTTCGCGTTCACCCCGGTCGCCGGTCGCCTCCACGCGCAACTCTCCCCCTCCGCCCTGCCCGGTCCCGCGGGGGCGCGGGGACCCGGGACGATCTCGTTGAACCCGCCCCCGGCCCTCACGCCCGCCCCGGCTCCGGCCGCGGCACCACCCCCGGCCGTCCCCAGCGTGGTGGGTGCCCCGGCGCCCGCGGGTTACGTCCTTTCCCCGGATGACCAGGTGGCGGTGGAGGTTTACGGGGAGGACGAGCTACGCACCGCCAGCCGGCTCTCCGCGGAGGGCACCATTTCCATGCCCCTCATCGGGGCGGTCAAGATCGGCGGGCTGACCACCGTGCAGGCCGCCGCGCGCATCACCGAGATGCTGCGCCGGGACTACCTGGTGAACCCGCGCGTGGGCATTTCCCTGCTCGGCTACGCCCGGCGCCGGTTCACCGTGCTCGGCCAGGTCAACCGGCCCGGCGCCTACGACATGCCCGAGGACGCCGCCGCCCGCGGGGGCATGGACCTGCTGGAAGCCATCGCGATGGCCGGCGGCTACACCGCCAAGGCCCAGCCCGGCAAGATCACCGTCGTCCGCCGCCGTCCCGGGGGCGCCGGGCCGCCCGAGGTCCTCAAGGTGGACGCCAAACGCCTCGCCCGCGGTCAGAACGACGGCCGGACCGGGGGTTTCCTCGTGCAGCCCGGTGACAGTCTGACGGTCGCGGAGAGCATTTTCTAGGGGCCTTCCGCCGGCGCCGTCTTCCCCTTTTCCGTCGCGTTTATGCAAGACCCATTTTCGGGCAATCCACCCCCCTACCCGTCTTCGCCCCCGGCCCCGGGACCGGGCCTCCACGCCCCCGGCGGCGGCGGGGGCGGGCTGGACTGGCGCCAGCTCTGGCAAACGCTCCTGGAGAAAGGCTGGGTGGTCATCCTGCTCACCCTCACGGGTTTGTTCCTGGCCTGGGGCTACCTCGCCCGCAGCCCCAAGCTCTACCAGAGCCACGTCGTCCTGGAAGTGCAAACCCAGGAGGCCACGCTGGTGGACGTCGGCGGCGGCACGGCCGGCGGCCCGCGGCCCGGCGGGGGCGGCGTGTTCGGCCTGGCCGGGCAGGAGGCCCTGCACACCATCGAGCAGAACCTCCGCAACCGCGCCCTCCTGGTGCGGGTGCTCAAGAGCGAGAACCTGCTGGGGGCCGAGGGCACGCGCGCGCTGCTCTCCACGCCCAAGGCGCCCTACACCGGCGGGGCCGTGCCCGAGGAGGTCCTGGCCAACTTCCTCGGCGGGATGACCAACGCCACCATCCGGCGCGGCACCCGGCTCATTGACATTTTCATCACCCACGCTGACCCCACCCTGGCCCGCCGGCTGGCGGACGCCGTGGGCCGCGAGTTCATCCGCGGCAACATCGAGCGCAAGCAGGACTTCTACCAGCAGTCCACCAACCTGCTGCTCCAGGAGGCCGAGCGGCTCAAGGGCAACCTCCAGAAGAGCGAGCGGGCCGTGAGCGACTACAAGGCGAACACGCCCAACGCCCTGTCCCTCGGCGGCAGCGACACCTCCGTGAGCAGCGGGAACGGGGCGGGCAGCGCGGCGGGGCGCTCCTCGACCGGCAACCGCCTGGAGGAACTGAGCGCCAAGTTGAGCGCCACGAAGTCCGACCGGATGCGCCTGGAAAGCGACATGGCCCAGATCGAGGCCGCCGCCGCCCGCGGGGGCGTCCCCGCCCTGCTGGCGTTCCCCATCATCGCCAACTCGCCCATCATCGCCGAGCGCCGCCGGGAGCTGGCCGGGGTCCAGGCCGCCGTCGCCCAGCTTTCCCAACGCTACAAGGACAAGCACCCCAAGATGATCAGCGCCCGGGTCGCCCTCGACGGCGCCCAGGCCGCGCTCACCCAGGCCGTGCTCGCCGAGCCCGCGCTCCTGCGCTCCGCCCTCGGGCAGGCCAAGGCCAACGAGGAGGGTCTCGAAGTGGCCACCAAGGAGGGCGAGCGCGCCGCCCTGGACCTCAACCGCGCCGCCATCGGCTACCAGGAACTCGCCCGGCAGGCGGACACCGACCGCGTGCTCTACGAGAACATCATCGGCCAGATCAAGCGCACCGGCCTGGCGATGGAGGCCAACCGCTCCGACGCCGTTTCCATCGTCGAGAACGCCAGCCAGCCCGGCGGCCCCGTCAGCCCGCAGCCCTCCAAGGCGATCCTCGCCGGCGTCCTCGGCGGCCTGCTCTCCGGCCTCGCCCTGGTCGGCCTGCTCGCCGCGATGGACCGCACGGTGAAAACCGTGGAGCAGGCCGAGGGCGTGTTCGGCCTGCCCGTGCTGGCCGCCGTGCCGGAGGTCGAGGGCCGCGAGCGCCGCCAGCAGCGCAAGGAATCCCGCGCCACCGCCCGCGCCACCGCCCAGGCCGCCCCCGCCGGGGAGGCCGCCGTGGTCGCCGCCTCCGCCCCGGAAGGCCCCGTGGCCGAGGCGTTCCGCAGCCTGCGCGCCGCGCTGGCCCTGCTCGGGCCGGAGGACGAGCGCCGCGTCGTGCTCATGACCAGCGCCCTGCCCGGGGAGGGCAAGAGCTTCACCAGCGCGAACCTCGCCCTCGCCCTCGCCCAGCAGGGCCAGCGCGTCCTGCTCATTGACGGGGACCTGCGCCGGCCCACCCAGGGTCGGCTCTTCTTCGGCGGCGAGGGTGGCGACAACGGCGGAGAGAGCGGCGTCATTGATTACCTGCTCACCGGCAGCGCGGGCACGAACGGCACCGCGGCAAACGGCCGCCACCCCCGCCCCGCGACGCCCGCCACCCCCGCCCCGGACCTGATGACCCTCGTCCGGTCCGTCAACCTGCCCGGCCCCGGCGGCACCACCGGCCACGGCGGGATGTGGCTGCTGCCCGCCGGCCGGCGCGCGCCCAACCCGGCCGAACTCCTCGGCAGCTCCGCCGGGCAGGCCGGCGTGGCCCGGATGATCGCCGACGCGCTCGGGCACTTCGACCGGGTGGTCATTGACAGCGCCCCGCTCCTGGCCGTGTCCGACACGCTCCTGCTCCTGCCCTACACCCAGACGGTGCTCGTCGTCGTCCACGCCCGCAAGACCCCCCGCGCCGCCCTGGCCCGCGCCCTCACGCTTCTCGCCCAGGCCGCCACCGGCGCCGGGGCGCGCGCCGCCGCCC
>CAXTFX010000326.1:0-5490 GCA_964243185.1 uncultured Chthoniobacterales bacterium | reverse complement strand
CGTTGAGGGTCGAGTAGTAGCCGTCCGTCGAGGAGGAGCCGGAGCCGACGAGCACCACGGTGTTGGTGTAGGTCCGCACGTCCACCGCGCTGAGGAGGAAGGAAGACGCCGTCGAGTAGGGGTAGGCGGCGTCATTGTTGTCGGCCGTGCGGTCCCCGCTGCCGGAGGCGCTGAGGTAGGAGGCCTGGAAGGCGGCGTTGTGGTAGGTCAGGGGACCCGAGGTGCCCTGCACATACATGGACACGGCGAGGTTGCGGCCCTGGACGACCGGGTCGGTGTCGTTCTTGACGAACTTCAGGACGACCTCGTCGCTGAAGATCTCCTGGCCGGCGGGCACCGCGACGGTGGCGCTGCCGCCGTTAAAGGTAACCGGGGTGTTGGTGCCGGGGAGGATGTTACCCGCGTAAGTATTCAGCCCGACCGTGACCGCGCCGAAGGTGATCGTCTTCGTGCCGAACACGTTGGTCAGCTTGAAACGCATCTTCTTGCTCCACAGATCGGGCTTGACGATCATGCGGAGGGTCTGCTCGTTGGCGCCGTCGGTCCTCGCGTTGGGCAGGGCGAAGCTCAAGTCCAACGCGGGCACCCCGGAGGTGGGACCGGTGAAGGTGCCCGACGGGGCCATGGTCCAGGAAGCCGCCCACTTGCGCGGGGCGGACTGGGCCGAGGCGCCGGGGGCGAGGGTGGAGGCGAGCGACGCCGCGATGACCGCGGCGGCGAGGAGGCGGGTGAGGGAGCGGCGACGCACGACGAGCGGGGGGAGCAGGTGCATGGGGCGGAGTATTTTACGGGGTTTGTTTGGGGGGAGGTGAACGCCATGAGCCGGGGCGGCAGCCGCGGTCCGACCCATATTGTGTTTCCGTGTGAAATTTCCGTCAAACCATTCCATCGCCAATCTCTCGTGCTGCGAAGCCACGGGATCTCTGAACCTGGGACCGGGCGGGCTCGGGCCATCCGCCAGCGTCGGGGGAGCCTTGGGGGCCGACGGCGACACGTCCCGCGCGGGGACGCGGCAAACTCCGTTTCTCTCGAACGACACCGACCGCTGGTTGGCCCGCCGTTACCGCGGGATTCCGTCATTCCGGGCGGAAAACTCCCGGCGCGGCGGGTAGTCTGCGGACAAGGTCCCGTCCGATGTCGCCCCGCACCTTTTCCTTCCTCCTCCTCGCTCCGCTCCTGCTCGCCGGCTGCGCGGGCGCACCGGAGCCCTACGTTTACCGCTACGTTCCCGGCCGGACGGCCACCGTCGGGGACAATGGCGCCGCCCTCGCCCCGGCCCAAGCCCCGGAGGCGGTGCGCGCGGCGGTTGCCGCCGGGAACCGCATCGCGGGTTTGCCCTACGCTTACGGCGGGGGGCACCGCGCCGCGGCGGCCGTGGCGGATGGCTACGACTGCTCGGGGGCGGCCTCCTACGTGCTCGCCGCGGCCGGAGCGCTGCCGGGCGGGACGATGGCTTCCGACGAGTTTCGCCGCTACGGCTCGGGTGGACCCGGCGAGTGGGTCTCGGTCTATGCCCGGCGCGGCCACGTTTTCCTGGTCGTCGCCGGCCTGCGCTTCGATACCGGCTGGACCCGGCAGCCCCGCGGGCCGCACTGGACGACCCGCTCGCGAACGGCGGAGGACTGCGTGTTGCGCCACCCGCCGGGCCTTTAGGACGGGCTGGTTGGCGGGGTCCCGCGGAAGGCGTCCAGCTTGCCGCCGGGCGGGGTCGCCGCGCCGGAGAGTTTCACGACGCGGCCCTCGCGGGCGCTCTCGTAGAGGGCGGCCATGATGCGGTGGTCCTGGAGTCCCTCCTCGCCGGGCGTGTAGGGCGTTTTGTTCTCCTGCACGCACTCGGCCATGTGGTCCAGCTCCAGGGCGAACTGGTCCTTTTCCTCGATCCGCGGCTCCACCTTGACCTCAATAGCCCCGCTGGCGTGGGTCATGTGCGCGCGGAGTCCCCGGTAGGAGAACGCCGGGTCCAGCCCGAACACCCCGCGCTCGGCGTGCACCGAGTAGCGGCGGCTCTCGTGGAAGGAATACCCCGTGGCGAGGTTCGCCACGACGCCGGAGGGAAAACGCAGTTGGAAGTTCACGAGGTCCTCCACCTCCCGGAAGCGCGGGTCGTCCTTGGGCTGCGTCAGGGTGGCGAAAACCTCGATGGGCTCCTCCCCGAGCAGGAAGCGGCTGGTGTTCAGGCAGTAAATCCCCACGTCCGGCAGGGAACCGCCGCCGGCGAGGGCGAGCTTGTGCCGCCATTGGTTGGGGTCGCCCTGGTTCTGGCCGTTGACGCTCGAGATGAGCCGGACGGGACCGAAGGTCTGGTCCCGGACCATCTTCTGCACCATGCGGTTGTGCGGTTCATACTGGATGCGATAGGCGACCATCAGCCGGCGGTCGGCCTGCTTGCACGCGGCGATCATCTCCTCGCACTCCCTCGGGTTCGTGGCCATCGGCTTCTCGCAGAGGACGTGCTTGCCGGCCCCGGCGGCGCGGAGGACGAACTCGTGGTGCAGGGAGTTCGGCAGGACGACGTAAACGACCTGGACGTCCGGGTTGTCGCGGATGGTGTCGAAGTTCTGGTAATTATAAATTCCCCGCTCGGGCACGCCGTATTCCCGCGCCAGGGTCCGCGCCTTGTCGGCGTGACCGGAGACGAGCGCGACGAGCTTTGCCTTCTTCGTCTGGCACAGCGCCGGGAGGATGGCGCCGAGGGCCAGCTCGCCCAGGCCGACGACCGCGAACCCGACCCGCTGGTCCGGCGGCAGGGGCGCGGACGGGCTGCTGCGCTGCTCCGTGCCGGCTTTCTGGACGGGCACCTTCGGCGGCTGGCCCTTCTCCGCCGAAGCCGGGGCGGCCGGGGGTTTGTCGGAATCCGGCGGCGGGTTGCCCGGCGGCGGGGGCGGTTCGGCGGGCGACGGTTGGCCGAGCGCGGCGGTGGTCCCGCGCAGCAAGGCCCCGGCCGCCAGCCCGGCGGCGGCGGTGCGGGTGAGAAAACGGCGGCGGGAGAGGGCGTCGGTGGTGGGGTTGGGGGCGGGGTCTGGGGACATGGTGATGGTCGGCTCACCCCATTTCGCGCCCAACCGCGCCTCCGGGCGGGAAGTTCAGGGAGGGCCGCCGGCGGAATTGTCCGCCTCCCGCCTTCCGCCTCAACGCGCCACGCGGGCGACGGCCCCGTCCGGGGGGGACGTGGAACCGGCGCGGGCCACCAGCGCCGGGACTTCTGCCCGGACCCGCGCCAGGGCGGTTTCCGCGTCGGTCGGACCCAGGAGCGTGACCTCCAGCACCCGCTGGCCCAGGTTGCGCCGACCCGCCCACGCCGCGCGCAACCGGCCGGCGGCGCTCAAGGCGCGCTCGGGGGACTCATCGGCGTTGCCCGCCGCGGGGCGGTCCTCCCAGACGCAGTGGAAGACCCACAACGCCCGGCCGTTAGCCTCAAACCTATATCCGCGCAACGGCAGGCTGAAGGTCCCCTGGTCGTCCACGCACCGGACGGGGACCGTGCCGAGATCGGCCAGGAGCGTCTTTCCCGCGGCCGTCAGGCAAACGCCCGGGGTGTGCAGCCCCGCGGAGGCCGCCGCGCCGCGTCCGGCGGCCCAGCGGGCGAAGAACAGCGTCCAACGCTCCGTCCCGCCCCGTCCCAGCCACGCGGCCCCCGCGCCGTCGGTGTAGCGCAACAGCGCCCGGGAGGCTTCCGGGATCTCCAGCGCGCGCACCTCGGGCGCGTCGCCCGGCGGTCGGGCCGTCCAGGTCACGGAGGGGCCGGAGCGCCGCTCGCCGCGCCAGTGATACCAGAGCGGGGTCAGGCCCTCGGCCCCGAGCACCACCAGCGCGAGAATCGCCGCGCCGGCCAGCGACAGCCGGGGCAGGGGAGTTAACGGGGGAGAAGCCTCGCCGCGGGGCCGCTCCTCCGCCTCCGGCGGGGACCAGCGCACGGCCAGCAGCCAGAGCCCCAGCAGGCAGGTCACCAGCACGATCAGACCCGCGCGGTCGTGCCACCGCGTGAAGGCGGCCGGACCCTCGCGCACGCTGATCCAGACCAGGAAAAACGTCCGCAGGAGGTTGGTCACCAGCGCCAGCGCCGCCCCGGCCAGCAGCAGGGCGCCCCGCCGGCCGATTCCCCGCAGCCGGTAGTATTCCCCGAGGAACAGCCCGGCCATGAGGGTCGCCTGGAGCGAGCGGATGCCGCTGCACGCCTCCTCCACGCCGATGAGCCCGCCGCCGACCTCGATCAGGTTGCCCTGCCGCACGGCCGGAACGCCGAGGAGGTCGAGAAACTCCACGGCCGCCGCCGACACCCCGCGCATGAGCCCCTGCACGAGAGAGATCTCCATCCGCTCCGGCCAGGGCGCCGCCACCAGCCCGAAGAGCAGGGGAAACGCGAACCAGCGCAGCCAGCGCGGTCCCCCGAGCAGGAACGCCCCCACCAGGGCCATCCCGACGGCGGTCAGGGCCAGGCCCCAGCCCCACGGCCGCCAGTCCGGGTTTGCCTCCTGCACCACCCGCGCTGGCAGCCAGAGCAGCGCCAGGGTCCCGGCCACCCCCCACGCCGCGGCGCGGGCGCCCGCGCCGACGGTCTCCGGGGCGGGCCGCTCCCGCCCACGCCGCCAGAGCAGCAGCGCGGCGAGGAATGGCACCGACCAGCCGTAGGCGTATTGCGGGTTGACCTCCCACTCGACGGCGAACTGCCGGCCGACGGCCCACGCGGCCACCCCGAGCGCCAATGCGCCGAGGACGAGGTCCGGCCGCACGCGGGCGGCGGGCTTTCGGTCGGGCGCGGGCATCGGCGAATTCGTCAAGGGGCTGTCCCTGTGGCTTAATCAGGGACATGTCAACCGAGCAGGACCCGCGCCCTCTCCCGCGGCCGCTTTCCTTGGCCCAGCAACGGGTCCATCGCGCGCGTCGGAACGCCGTGCGCGTGGTCGTCGCTTTGGCCGCTTTAACGCTGCTGGGTTGGGGGGGCTGGCGCCTTGTCAACTACGGACGCGCGCGCCTCTGGGAACGCCGGGCCCGGGAGGCCACCGCGCGGGGGGACTACCCCAACGCCGCCTTTTGGGCGTCCCGGCTCTTCTCGGTGCGCCCCCGCACCGACCCCGCCGCCTGGCGCCTGCTGGCCGACGCCGCCGACGCCGCGGCCTCGCCGGACGCCCTGCTGCTGCGCGCCCGGGTGGCCCAGCTTGAGCCGGGGGTGGCGGAGGACCTGTTCGCCTGGGCCAAGACCGCCCTGCGCCTCGGCCGCCCCGATCAGGCGGGCGACGCCCTCGCGCTCGTGCCGGCCGCGGGGCGGGACGTCGTGCCGTTCCATTCCCTGTCTGCCGCCGTGGCGTTGGCGAAGGGTCGGCCGGCCGAGGGCGAGGAACACTTCGCGGCCTGCGCCCGCCTCGAGCCGGATAACGCCCTGCACGCCCTCAACCTCGCTTCCCTGCGGTTGCAACGCGCGGGGGACAACCCCCCGGCCGCCGCGCCGCCCCGCGCGGAGGTCGAGCGCCTCGGCGCCGCGCACCCCGAGCT
>CAXTFX010000325.1:0-5501 GCA_964243185.1 uncultured Chthoniobacterales bacterium | reverse complement strand
CGGCTACCGCGGTCCCGTCGTGGCGGGCCCCGGGCCGGTCAACGGCGCGCGTTACACCTCGATCACGGCCGGGGCGCGGCCGGTGGGAACCGTGGTGACGCCCCGCCCCGCGGGGAGCCAGCCGGCGGCTTTCCAGGGTTTCCGCCCGGTTTCGCCCTATGCCGGCGCGACCTCGCCCGCCGCCCGGGTTTCCGGGTCCGTGACCGTGCCCGGCGCCACGTCGTCGAGCCGGCTGACGACGTTCGCGGCTGCCCCTGGCGCCATTCGCCAACGCCCGAACGAGGTGGCGGGCGGGCGCGTCCGACCCGACCGGTCGCGCACGTCCCGGGCCTACCTCTCCTACCCGGACGGCTTTGGCTCCGGCTGGCTCCGCGCCGGGCATTACGTCCCCGGCGAGTGTTACGTGCAGGGGCCGGTCGCTTCCAACTACCTCCAACCTTACGGCCTGGGTCCGTCCTACTACCTCGGCGGCGCGTTTCCCTACTTCTACGGGGGATCAACTTTCGGGGGCTACGGCGTGGAGACGGGCGTCGGCGCGGACGCCCTCACCCAGGCGGGCCCCGCCCCGGAAACCGCTTCCCCGGAGCCTGCCCCCGCGCGCGAGCCGGGCCGGAGCCCGACCCCGGCCGCGGGGGACCCCGCGCGTCCCGGCGGAGGGTTGACCGGCGCCAACTCGCTGGTGGAAGCCGTCCAGGTGGGGCTGCTCCGGCGCGGGTATTTCGGGGGGCGCCCGGACGGCGTCTTCCGCGCCGACACGGGCGAGGCCCTCCGCCGGTTCCAGGAGAACCACGGCCTGGCGCGCACGGGGCTGGTCAACGAGGCGACGCTGTTCGCCCTCGACCTGAACTGACCGGAACAACCGGGCCGGCGCGGGACCGGCGCGCGTTTCCCCTCTGCCGCCCGCTGTCTGCCGCCCGCTTGATGAGGACCGAATCGAAAATCGCCGCCGCCTTCGCCCTGATCTTCGCGGTGGTCCTCCTGATCGGCGGCCTGACCTACGCCAACTCCCGCGCCCTCCTCGCCCAGAACCAGGCCGTCACCCACACCTACGACGTGCTGGCGCAGCTCGACGCCATGCTCAACGTGGCCCAGGACGCCGAAACCGGGATGCGCGGCTACGTCATCGGCAAGCGCGAGGACCTGCTCGCCCCCTTTCGTTCCGCCCTGGCGGAGTTCCCGGGCCGGGCGGATGCCCTCCGCCGGCTGATCTCGGATAATCCCACCCAGATCGCGAACACCGAAGTGCTGGTCGAGCTCCTCCGCCGACGGCTCGACAGCGCCAGCGCGCGGGTCGCGATGCGGCAGGAGCACTCCCTGGAGGAGATGATGCCCGTGATGACCAACGGGCAGGGGCAGCAGGCCATGGATGCCGTGCGCGCCCAGATCGACCGGATGCGCGGCGTGGAAACGGACCTGCTCGCCCGGCGCAACCAGCGCTTCGAGCAGAGCGGGCGCAACCTCCAGACCGCATTCACCCTGTTGCTGTTCGCGGCCACGTTGATGATCGCCGTCTTCTTCGTGCTCGTGCGCGACGACTTCGTCAAGCGCCGCCGCGCCGCCACCCTGGTCGAAGCCAACGAGCGCCGCTTCCGCGCCCTGCTCGAATCCGCCCCCGACGCCATGATCCTGGCCGACGGCGCCGGGGCCGTCACGCTGGTGAACTCCGCCTTCGAGCGCCTGTTCGGCTACGGCCGGCAGGAGGCCGTGGGCCGGCCGATGCGCGAGTTCCTCTCCGAACGGGGAAAGCCCATCGCGGTCCCGACGGTCCCCGTTCCCCCGCTGCCGGCCGACGGCTCACCCGAATCTGCCGACTTGGCCCCCTCCCCCGATGCCGCCCCCGCCCGGATGCCGGTCCAGCGCGAGTTGACCCAGCTCCAAGGCGCCCTGCCCGCCGGCCGCCACGAGGGCGTCCGCAAGGATGGCGGTCGCTTCCCGGCCGACCTGACCTTTAACCCCCTGGACCTCGCCGGGGGCGGCCCGGAAGGTTCCCCGCAGAGCATCACCTCCGTGCGCGACCGCACCGCGCAGCAGGCGGCCGAGGACAAGCTGCGGTCCTACTCCGAGGACCTGGCGCGCTCCAACGCCGAACTGGAGCGCTTCGCCTACGTCGCCAGCCACGATCTCCAGGAGCCCCTGCGTATGGTGAGCTCCTACACCCAGCTCCTGAGCCGCCGCTACAAGGGCAAGCTCGGCACCGACGCCGACGAGTTCATCGCCTACGCCGTGGACGGGGCCACGCGGATGCAGACGCTCATCAACGACCTGCTCGCCTACTCGCGGGTCGGCACCAAGCCAAAGGAGTTCGCCCCCGTGGACGCCGAAGCGGTGCTCCAGCGGGTTCTCCACGACATGCAGGGCACGCTGGAATCGCGCGAGGCCACCGTCGTCCACGATCCCCTGCCCAAGGTGCTGGTGGATCAAGTCCAGCTCGGTCAACTCCTGCAAAACCTCCTCGGCAACGCCACGAAGTTCCGCCGCCCGGAGGAGCCGCCGCGGGTCGAGCTCACCGTGCGCCGGCGCTCCGAACGGTTCTGGCGCTTCTCGGTCCGGGACAACGGTATCGGCATTGACCCGAAGTATTTCGAGCGCATCTTCGTCATCTTTCAACGCCTGCACACCAAGCAGGAATACGCGGGCACCGGCATCGGCCTGGCCATCTGCAAAAAGATCGTCGAGCGCCACGGCGGCCAGCTCTGGGTGGAGAGCGAACCGGGACGGGGCGCCAACTTTTTCTTCACGTTACCTGCCCTGGAGGAATAAAATGATGGACGCCCCACCCGAAACCGCCGAAAACGAGGCGCGACGCGAGTTAACCCGCCGCGCGCTCCGTGAGTGGATCATGAGACCCATCGAAATCCTTTTGGTTGAAGACAACGAGGGCGACGTGCGCCTGACCCGCGAGGCGCTCCAGGAAGCCAAGGTGCGTAACAATCTCGCCGTCGTGCGCGACGGCCAGGAGGCGCTGGATTACCTCCGGCGGCCCGGCCCGGAGGGCATCCGCCCGCCCCGGCCCGACCTGATCCTGCTCGATCTCAACCTGCCCCGGAAGGACGGCCGCGAGGTGCTGGCCGAGCTGAAGCGCGACCCCATCCTGCGCCGGCTGCCGGTGGTGGTCCTGACGACCTCCTCCTCGGAGAAGGACATCCTGGAAAGCTACGACCTGCACGCCAACTGCTACATCACCAAGCCCGTTGATCTCGACCAGTTCATCAACGTGGTCACGCACATCGAGGATTTCTGGTTGACCATCGTCAAGCTGCCCAGCATGGACGCGGCCACGGCGGGGAGGTAGGCAGAGCGGTCAGAGTAAGTTGCATCCTTTCACGACCCCAATTGGGGTCGCGGAGGTTTCCTCCTTCAACCCCCACCGGCGGACGCCGCCAACCGCGCGCGGACGGTGCGGGCCACCCGCGCCGGGTCCACGGCGAGGAGCAGACCGGAAACGATCACCACCCGCCGGGCGCCCGCCGCGAGCACGCGGTCGAGGTTTTCCGGTTTGACCCCGCCGATGCAGAACACCGGCCGGTCTGGCACCCCGGCATGGACCCGGGTGATGTCGCCCAGCCCGATGGCCGGGTAGTCCGGCTTCGTCGGCGTGGCGAAGAGCGGGCCGAAGCCCAGGTAATCCGCCCCCTCCGCCCGTGCCCCGGCGGCCTGCGCGAGAGAATGGGTGGAGCGGCCGACCAGCGCGCCCGCCCCGGCCGCCGCCCGGGCCCCCGGGAGCGGGCCGTCGTCCTGGCCGACGTGGGCGCCATCCGCCCCGGCCGCCGGGACGAGGGCGGGGTGGTCATTGAGGATGAACGGGGCACCCCCCTCCGCGCAGAGGGGCCGCACGAGCCGGGCCACGGCCAGCACGTCCTCCGCGGGCCAGCCCTTGGCGCGAAGCTGGAGGATGTCCACGCCCTCCCCGCCGGCCAGCAAGGCGCGGGTCATCGGAACCGCCTCCCGCGCCGCGACGTAACCGAGGTCCAGGATGCCGTAGAGGAAGCAGTCCGCGAGCGGCTTCATGCGTCCGGCGGGTGCGGACGCACCGGGGCGTCGCGGAAACAGACCTCCCATTTGTTCCCGTCCGCGTCCTCGAAGAACACGGCGTAATACCCCGGGGTGTATTCGTGGCAATACTCGGGGCCATCGACGACAAGCGCCCCGGCGGCGAGAACGATCCCCGCCACGCGGTCCACCTCCGCCACACTGCCGGCCCAGAAGGCGATGCGGTTGGCCCCGCCGCGGTGGTCGGGCACGTCCTCGCTCAGGTAAACGAAGGGCGGTTTGGCGCCCAGGGCGTCCGGCAGGAAGTAGCCGACCGAGCCGTCGCTGGCATCCACCTCGGAGAAGCCGACGGCCGGCAGAAAGGCGTCGTAAAGCTTCCGGGCCGCCGCGAGGGAGCGCACCCGCAGGTCAACGTGGTCAAAAGGGCTGGTTCGGTTCATCAGGTGGTCGTAAACGGCGGCACCGCTCTTTCGGGGCATTAACGGCCTACCCCGTCAAGGACGCCACGAACCCCGTGTGGTAGCGCCCGCGCTGGAAGTCGGGGTTCCGCATGATGGTCTGCTGGAACGGGATGGTCGTCTTCACCCCCGTGATGAGATACTCGCCCAGCGCCCGGTTCATCCGGGCAATCGCGTTGGGCCGCGCGCTGGCCGAGCAGATCAGCTTGCCGATCATCGAGTCGTAGTGCGGCGGAATGACGTAGCCGCTGTAGGCGTGGCTATCAATGCGGACGCCGCGACCGCCCGGGGCGTAGTAAAGCTCGATCCGGCCGGGCGAAGGCTGGAAGTTGCGCGCGGGGTCCTCCGCGTTGATGCGGCACTCGATGGAATGGCCGCGCGGCTTGGGGTTGGCCACGCCGGGGGAGAGTTTTTCGCCGGCGGCAATGTAGATCTGTTCCTTCACCAGATCGCAGCCATAGACTTCCTCGGTCACGGTGTGCTCGACCTGGATGCGGGTATTCATTTCCATGAAATAAAACTCTCCCTTTTCGTCCACGAGAAATTCCAGCGTGCCCGCACCTTCGTAGCCGACCTTCTGCACCAGTTTGACGGAGGCTTTGCCCATGCGATTACGCAGGTCGTCGTTGAGGAACGGCGAGGGACACTCCTCCACGATCTTCTGGTTGCGCCGCTGGATGGAGCAGTCGCGCTCGCCGAGGTGGACCACCTGCCCGTGGCGGTCGGCCATGATCTGAAACTCGATGTGGCGCGGGCCGATGATGAGCTTCTCGAGGTAAACGTCCGCCTTGCCGAACGCCTTTTCGGCCTCGGCGCGCGCGGCGTGGAAACCCTGGACGAGCGAGACGTCGTTGTGGGCGGGGCGCATCCCGCGCCCGCCGCCGCCGGCGCTGGCCTTGATCATCACGGGGTAGCCGATGCGCTTGGCCACCTTCAGCGCGGCCGCCTCGCTCTCGACGATCCCGTCGGACCCGGGCGTCACGGGCACCCCGGCGGCGCGGGCGGTGTCGCGGGCGACGTTCTTGTCGCCCATCGCCCGGATGGCGCTCGGCG
>CAXTFX010000324.1:0-5512 GCA_964243185.1 uncultured Chthoniobacterales bacterium | reverse complement strand
CCGCTCTACCCGGACCCCGAGAGCTGGCAGCGCGACTTCGAGCGGGTGCGCGCGGAATACCCGCGGTTCACGGGGTTCAAGGGCACGCTCGGCCGCGCGGCGGGCGACCTGCGGGACGCGTTGGAGTTCGACAAGGAGATCAACCAGCGCATCGAGCGGCTCTATTCCTACGCGATGCTGCAAACCTCCGAGGACGGCAGCAACGCCGAGTTCCTCGGTCGGCAGGGGCGGCTGCAAAACCTGTTGACGCTCATCGAGGAGGCCGCCGCGTTCTTCACGCCGGAGGTCCAGAGCATCGCCGACGCCCGGTTCGCGGAGTTTCTCGGCGACCCCGCGCTCGCGCCGTGGCGGACGCGCCTCGAGAAGATCCGCCGGTTCCGGCCGCACATCCTCAGCGAGGGCGAGGAGCGGCTGCTGGCCCTCGGCGCCGCCGCGTTGCACGGGCACAAGGAAACGTTCGCGCAGTTGACGAACGTGGACATGCGCTTCGGGGACGTGCGGGACGAGCACGGGCGCGAGACCGCGCTGACGCAAAGCTCGTTCTCGTCGTTTCTCAACAGGCGCGACCGGGATGTGCGCCGGGCGGCGTTCCAACAGTTCTACCGGGAGATCGCCGACCACGGGTTCACGCTGGCCTCGGCGCTATCCAGTTCCATCAAGAGCGACGTGTTCCGCGCCCGCGCCCGGCACTATCCGTCCGCGCTGGAGGGCGCCCTGTTTCCCGACCACATGCCGGTCGCGGTCTATGATAACCTCATCACCGCGGTGCGCGGGAACCTGGATCATTTGCACCGCTACTATGAATTGCGGCGCCGCGTGCTGGGGATGGAGGACATCCACCATTACGACACCTACGTGCCGATGGTCGGCGACGTGGAAACCGACACGGATTTCGACGCGGCCATTGATCTCGTGGTGAGTGCCTTGCAACCGCTGGGCCGCGACTATGTCAACACCCTGGAGGAAGGCTTGCGCCGCGGGCGCTGGTGCGACCGTTACGAGACCAAGGGCAAGCGCAGCGGCGCGTTCTCGGCCGGGGGCTACCGGACGCCGCCATATATTTTGATGAACTATAAACGCGACGTGTTCGCGGACGTTTACACGCTGGCCCATGAGGCGGGACACTCGATGCACACCTGGTATGCCCAGGAAACGCAGACGTATCAGGATTACGACTACCCTATCTTCCTCGCGGAGGTGGCTTCGACGTTTAACGAGGAGTTGTTGACGCATCATTTACTCGCGAAAACGGACGACCCGCGGATGCGCGCCTACCTCATCAACCGGCAGGTGGACGATCTGCGCGGCACGTTGTTTCGACAGACGATGTTCGCCGAGTTTGAGAAACTCACGCACGCCGCGGAGGAGAGCGGCGAGGCGTTGACGTTGGAGAGCTTCAAGGGCATTTACCACGGCCTGCTCGAAGCCTACTTCGGTCCCAAGTTTGCGTTGGACCCCGAGCTCGACATCGAATGCCTGCGAATCCCGCACTTCTACAGCGCGTTCTACGTTTATAAATATGCCACCGGCATCTCCGCCGCCGTGGCCCTGTCGGACAAGGTGCTCCACGGCGGGCCGGGCGACACGGCGGCCTACCTCGGCTTCCTGAAGAGCGGCGGCGCGCGCTACCCGTTGGACACGTTGCGCGCGGCCGGTGTGGATATGAGGGAGCCGGCCCCGGTGGAGGCGGCCCTGGCGCTGTTCGCCCGGCGGGTGGGGGAACTCGAAACCTTGCTCGGTTGACGGAAACCGTCCCCATCGCTGGCGTGGACCTCGCCTGGGGCGAGCGCAACGGCGATGGCTTGTGCCTGTTGCGCGCGTGGCCAGACGGTCGCGTGGAGGTCGCTGCCAGCGCGCACGTCTCCGGCGACGCCGCGCTGTTCGCGTGGTCGGAAACGCACCTCGAGCGCACGGGTCCCGCGCTGGCGTGCGTGGACGCGCCGCTCGTGTGCCCGAACGCCACGGGGGCGCGGCCGGCGGACCGGGAGGCGCAGCGGCGGTTCGCGCGGTTTCACGCCGGGCCGCACCCGGCCAACGCCGCGCGGTGCGCCCGGCCGTTGCGGGTGGCCGCGGCCCTGCGCGACCGGCTGGGGCTGGCGCTGCACTGGGACCTCGCGCGGGCTGACCGGCTGGCGCTGGAGGTGTTCCCGCACCCGGCGACCGTGCGCTGGTTCGGGTTAACCCGGATCATCAAATACAAGCGCGGCCCGGTGGCGGCGCGCCGGGCGGAGTTTGCCCGTTTGCAGGACTTTCTGCGCGCCTGGCTGGCGGTGGGGTGCCCCGGATTGAAGGAGACACCCGCCCTGGCAGAGTTGCTCGCGGCGCGCTGGACGAAGCCGGCGGAAGACCGCCTGGACGCGATGCTCTGCGCCCTGGTGGGCTGGTGGCACTGGCGGTCGGCCGGGCGGGGGAGCGAGGTGCTCGGCGACGCCGAAACGGGGTTCATCGTCGTGCCCGCGGCGGCCCCGGCCTTGCGCGGCCCCTCGTCCCCGTCTTAGGTGCGGGCCGTCCCATGATGACCTTTCACCCGCCCGGCGAAAAGGGCATTGATTGCACGAATCTGGACATCTGCCCGGAGCTGACCCGGCGCTCGGTCTGGATTGACCTCTTCGAGCCCACCCGCGCGGAGGAGGACGCCGTCGAGGCCGCCTTGGGCATGGACATCCCCACCCGCCAGGAGTTGCAGGAGATCGAGCCCTCCAGCCGTTTGTTCGTCAAGCAGGACGCCCTTTTCATGACGGCTACGGTCATCAGCCGGGCCGACACCCTGCGGCCGGAGCGGACGGTGGTGACGTTCATCGTGGCGCCGGACCGCTTCGTCACGCTGCGCTACGCCGACCCGCTGCCGTTCCAGACGTTCCGCGCGCGCCGGGAGGCGAACCTCCCCGCCTACGCCACGGGCCACCAGGCGTTCGTCGGGCTCATTGACGCCATCGTCGAGCGGCTGGCCGACATTTTGGAAAACGTCAGCGCCGACCTGGACCATCTCTCCGAGGAGGTCTTCCGGGCCGAAGGCGCGCCGGCCCTCAACCGCCGGCGGGCCCGGTCCGCGGGGGAGAGGCACCGGCCCGTCCCGCTCGCTTCCTCGCCGCAGGATTTCAACGACATCCTCCGGCGCATCGGTCACAGCAGCGACCTGGTCTCCCGGGCCCGGGAAAGCCTGGTGTCCTTCATCCGGCTGGTGACGTTCTTCCGTGACGCCCGCAAGGAGGCGCATCCTAAGGCGGGGGAGGTGGCCGGGCATCCCTTCGGGCACCTCAAGGCCGTCGGGGGAGACCTCGTGTCGTTGAGCGACCACGCCACCTTTCTCTCGGGCAACGTGGCCTTCCTGCTCGACGCCACCCTGGGGATGATCAACAACGAGCAGAACCGCATTTTCAAGGTCCTCTCCGCCGCCGCCTTCGTGGTCGGTCCACCGACCCTGATCGCGGGCATTTACGGGATGAACTTCGAGCGGATGCCCGAGTTAAAGTGGGCCTACGGCTACCCGTTCGCGCTGGTGTTAATGGCTGTCTCCGCGGCGGTGCCCTACTGGTGGTTCAAGCGCCGGGGCTGGCTGTAGGAGCCGACGCGGCGGCCGGCCCCGACGGGGGCCGGAGTTGGAGGACAACGTTGGCGAGGGTGATTAACCCGCCGCCGAGCAGCAGCCGGGCGGTGAGTCGTTCGTTCGGGTAGGAGACCGCCGTCCAGGCCGCCAGCATCGCCGGCAAGAACAGGGCGAACCCGCTCGTCCAGACGGGTTCCGCGCAGTAGATCAACCCGGCTTCGGTGGCCTCGACGTGGCGTTGCCAGTGGTTCATCAGGGTAAACGTCACCAGCGTGCAGAGCCCCGTCAGCGCCAGCAGGCAGCCGAGCACCGGCCACGACGCGCACGCCGCGACGGCCTCGCGCCCGGGCGACCCGTGGCCGTTTACCCCCAACGCCCCGACCCCCAGGGCGGCGATGACGGCGAACATGACCAGGGTGGCGTGCGCGGTCCGGTTCTTGTGGAAGGCCGGCCGTTCCAGCCAGAAGATCTGTCCGGCGAAGAACGCCGCCGACCCGAGCGTTTCCAACTCCCCGCGCCCCAGGCGCAACGCCGCGGGGTCCAGGTCCGCCAGCACGGCCATGCCCGCGAGCACCAGCCCGGAGCAGACCACCACGGTCCGGGAAGGGAGCCGCCGGCACCGGAGGGCGACGATCACCGGCAGGATCACGCAGTAACAGTTGGTCAGGAACGCCGAGGTGGACGCCGCCGTGTAGTTGAGCCCGTCAAATTGCAGGAACATGCCCGCCCCGCCGAAAATCCCCAGGCCGAGCCCCTGGGAAAACTCTCGCCGCGTGAGCTTTGGCAACGTGCGCGCCGCAAACCCCGCCATGACCGCGGCCGCCAGCCCGAAACGGAACGCCAGCGCCACGGCCGACAGGAACCAGGTGCTCGCCCCCGGCACGAGCTGGGTAGCCTGGGCGAGCTGCACCGCCTTGGTGAGCGGAAAGCTCAGGCCCCAGAACGCCGTCGCCAGGAGCAGCATGACCGTCGCCCGCCCCCGCTGCGAGGGCGCCACCGGCCGCGGGGGCGCGCCGTGGCCGACCACGGTTTTCCCGGGGTCGGGTAGGCGGGGCGGCGACGGCAGGGCGGGCGGGGGTTCCAGGAACATGGGAGCGGCGGCGGGTCGGATGCATCCGCCACGCGCGCCCGCCTGGCAAACGTTCGGGGCGGGCGCTTTCGGCGTTGCGCCGGGGGGTGGGATGGTGTCTAGTCCGCCCGCTCACCCGGCCACCTCCGGTTTGGGCCATTCCAACACCCCATGCTGCTCTTCCGCCGCTTCCCACTTGCCCGCATCAACTGGGTCACCAGTTCCTTCCTCCTCGGCACCCTGATCCTGACGTTGACGGCGGTGCCGGTCTATCTCTGGCACTTCGGGATTGATTGGTTCCAGGTCGCGCTGTTCTTCTTCATGGCCTACGCCACGGGTATGTCCATCACCCTGGGCTACCACCGGCTGTTCTCCCACATCACCTTCCAGGCCAAGTGGCCCGTCAAGCTCTTCGTCCTGCTCTTCGGCGCCGCCGCCTTCGAGAACTCGGTCCTCATGTGGTGCAGCGAGCACCGCCGCCACCACAAGCACGTGGACCACGAGACGGACGATCCCTACGCCATCTCCAAAGGCTTCATGTGGGCGCACATCGGCTGGCTGATCTTCAAGCTCGACAACGACGAGCCCTACGACAACGTCGCCGACCTCCAGCGCGACCCGCTCGTGATGTGGCAGGACCGATACGTCCAGTGGATCGCCGTCGCGGTGTCCTTTGTGTTCCCGACCCTGCTCGGCTACCTCTGGAACGGCGGGGCCGGCGCGCTCGGCGCCTTCCTCATCGGCGGCATGGCCCGCGTCGTCGCGGTGCAGCACTCGACCTTTTTCATCAACTCCGCCTGCCATTACATCGGCACCCGGCCCTATTCCGTAAAGTGCTCCGCGCGGGACTCCTGGTTCATGGCGCTGTTCACCTTCGGCGAGGGCTACCACAACTA
>CAXTFX010000323.1:3997-5522 GCA_964243185.1 uncultured Chthoniobacterales bacterium | reverse complement strand
AAATTCCGCCGGGCTGCGACGTGCAACTGGGCGATTGCACCAAACGGTTCGCGACTTGGCAGCCGGAAGGCGGGAGCCAAGTGCGGCTTCTATTCACCTCGCCCCCTTATTTAGGGGTGACCGATTACCATTACGACCAGTGGCTGCGGCTTTGGCTGCTAGACCGTGGGCCGGAGCGCCCCGCACCCAAGTCGGAGCGGCCGGCGCACTGCGCCCGCTTCCGTGATGTGCCTGCCTATCGTGAATTGCTCCGAGGGATTTTCAAACAGGCAGCAAAACATCTGGCTGCCGACGGCACCGTTTACGTCCGCACCGACCAGCGCGCCGACACCTTGGAGATCACACGGACGGCATTGCGCGAAGCGTTCCCCAATCGCCCTTTGGCGGAGGTGCGCCAACGTTTTCGCGCAAGGACGCAAACGGGTTTGTTCGGAGGAAATGCCGGCCTTAGCACCGCAACGGGCGGGGGAGAGGTTGACTTGATTTTACCCCCGGTGTGACCTCAGCGAGTAGGAAATCCACCGTGCCCGCCCATGTCCACCGTCGCGGGCCACTGCGAACAACACCTTGCCCGCGTTTACGATTGGACGGTCGAGGGCACGGGGCTGCTGCAACGAAGCGAAGTCAGCGGTTGTTGTCGGATTGCGACTTACCGATGAGGGCCGGGAGCGGAGACGCCGCCACCGGGTCACGGGTGACTGCTCTAAGGACGCCGGGGAGGGCGGCTCCGCGGTGCTGGTCGCCCGGAGGCGGGAGGGTAATCTCGCCGTGGGGCCGGTGTCCGCGTAGGTCGGGCGTCCCCGGGGCGCGGGGGAGCTGACTTCGACCGGGCCGGTGGGCGCGCCGGGGTCAGCCCCGGTCCGCGCGTGGGGAGGGGTTTCCCCGTGCGCAGGGAGGCGACCTCCCGAATATCCAGCTCGCGCCAACGCCCGGGCTTGAGCTGACCGAGCTCGACGGCGCCGAACCGGACGCGCACCAACCGTTCCACTTCGTAGCCGACCTCGTAGAACATTAACCGCAACTGCCGTTTATAACCCTGTTGCAAGATCACCCGCACGGTCCGCAGGCCGCCGGGGCGGATGGAAACGGCGCGGGCGCGGACGTGGCGGACGGCTTCTTTCGGCCGGTCGGCGACGTTAGCGGCGGGCGGGCCGCCTTCGTCCACGGGGATGAACACGCCCTTGATGAGCCGGGCGGAGTCGGCAGGGTTGAACACCCGGTCGAGCGTGACCTCGTATTCCTTCTCGGTCTCGTGACTCGGGTGCGTGAGGCGCTGGGCGAGGTCGCCGTCGTTGGTGAACAGCAGCAGACCCTCGCTCTCGCGGTCCAGCCGGCCGACGTGGAAGAGCCGCGGACCGTCCGGCGGCAGGAGGTCGAACACCGTGCGGCGCCCCTGTTCGTCGTTGGCGGAGGTGACGAATCCCACGGGCTTGTGCAGGGCGAGGTAGGTCAAGGCTTCGACCTGCGCGGGCCGGCCGTCCACCGTGACGCGGTCGGTGCCGGGGGTGACCTCGGTAGCCAACTC
>CAXTFX010000323.1:0-3897 GCA_964243185.1 uncultured Chthoniobacterales bacterium | reverse complement strand
GCCGGCCGTCCACCGTGACGCGGTCGGTGCCGGGGGTGACCTCGGTAGCCAACTCAAGGCAGCGTCGGTCGTTGACGGTGACGCGGCCGTTGCGGACCAGCTCCTCACAGCCGCGGCGGGAGCCGAAGCCGGCGGAGGCGAGGAAACGGTTCAGGCGCACGGGGATCGGCTACGCCGGTAGATTCCAAATCCCAAGCACCAAATTCCAGAGAATCAGAACGAGATTCTGGAAATGGCGAAAGGATGGAACAGAGAAGGTAGGGTGAGCTTGGACCCAAAAGTCAGTTCCGACCTTTGGAATTTAGTGCTCGGGATTTGAGATTTCCCGCCGGAGGCGGGCGTTAGTCTTCCGGCTTGGTCTTCTTCAGGCCGATGACCCGGTCGCCGGACTTGAACTGGCCGCGCTTTTTGAGCAGTTCGACGCGCTCGAAGCGCTTGAGCACGTTGCGCTTGGTGGTGATGGTGCTGGTGCCCTTGAGGCTGCGGTGCTGAGACATATGCGGAAGTGGGAAGTGGGAAGGCGGAACTGCCGGAAAAGCGGGCGGGTAAGATGCCGGTTTTTACCCCGATGGCAAGCGGCTTCCACAGCCGGTAACGTCTCAGGTTGGCGACGGCGGGTAGGGCGACCTATCCCTAGGCCGCCGCGGGGAGGCGCGCCTAAACCGACAACGGCGGCAGGTTAGGGATAAGCTGCCCTACCCGCCGCCCGAGTTCAGGCGGAGACACTACCCCACGGTCGGAATTTCCCACTTCCCACTTCCTCAGAGGATGCCCAACTTCATCTTACCGGCTTCGGAGATCATGTGCTGGTTCCACGGCGGGTCCCAGACGAGGGCGACCTGCGCCGCGGTGACGCCGGGCACGGACATGATCTTGCGCTCGGCGTCGGCGGCGATGGAGGGACCCATGCCGCAACCGGGGGCGGTGAGCGTCATCTGGACCTGGACGCGGCGCTGGTTGTCCTCGGGGACGACCTGGCAGTCATAGACCAGGCCGAGGTCCACGATGTTAACGGGAATCTCCGGGTCGAAGCAGGTTTTAAGCTTCTCCCAAACGCGGCCTTCCATGATTTCCGGGGCGAGGTCGGCCGCCGTGGCGGGCACGGGGAGCATGTCGCCCTCCGCGGTCAGGCCGAGCGCGTCGGCGTCGTGGGCCTGGATGCGGGCCAACCCCGTGGAAGTGGCCACGGTGTAGGAGCCGCCGAGGGACTGGGTGATAACGACGGTGGCGCCGGCGGGCAGCGTCAGGGCGTCGCCGCTGGGAATTTGGATGGCCGGGACTTCGCGGCGGAGGGTGATTTCGGTGTTCTCGTGCATGGTCGGAGGCGTCAATCCCACGCGGGTTGGTGGTTGGTCGCGTGCTTGAGGCGGGGTTGGACGGGGATGGGGAAGAGTTGTTCAACCCGCCGTAGCGGGGCCGGTCTCGGACAGGAGCACGACGCGGAGGGGCCGGGGCGCGGCGGCGGTGCCGGCGGCGAGCTGGTCGTAAAGCGTGTTCCCGGCCGCGGCGGGCTTGGGCAACGGGGCGGGGGCGGACGCGGCCGGTTCACCGGACAGGGCGGATTTGAGCGCGCCCTCGACGAGTTGGGCGCAGTGGATTTTCATCGGCGGCAGGGCGCCGAGCGGGGCGGCCAGCTCCTCGCCGGAAAGCGACAGAGCCTCGGCGGGGGTCTTGCCGGCGATGAGCTCGGTAGCGACGCTGGCGACGGCGATGGCCGTCTGGCAGCCGAAGGTCTGGAACGTGGCGCGGTCAATGACGCGCTTGCCGGCGGCGTCTTCTTTGAATTTCACCCACATCCGCAGCATGTCGCCGCAATCCGGGCTGCCGACGGTGCCGACGGCGTCGGCGTCGGCCATCTCGCCGAGGTTCTGCGGGTTCTGGCGGGCGGCTTCGAGGCGGGCTTCGAGATCGCTGGGAGGGTGCATAAGAAGTTTGTTGGTCTCTAAAATGCGGCGGAGGTAGGGCGAGCTATCCCTAGCCCGCCGCGGTTTTTCGGTTTCAGCGCGCTTTCCCGCGGCGGCTTAGGGATGGGCCGCCCTACCCGCCGAGTGGTGATTAACACGCATCATTCGAGCCGGTAACGCGGTAGCTTGGGATCAATTTCCTGACTCCAGGCGTCAATGCCGCCGAGGAGGGCTTTGACGTTGGTGAAACCGTGACCGGCGAAATACGCCGCGGCGTCGAGGGAGCGGGTGCCGTCGTGGTCCAAGATGGCGATGAGGCCCGCGTCGCGCGGCCAGCCCATGAGCACGGTGTTCATCAGCTCCTGCGAGAACAGGCGCGAGCCTTCGATGTGAACGGCCTCGTATTCCTCGCGGGTGCGGATGTCTAACAGACGGACGGCGCCCTCCTCATCCTGTTGGAGCGCGTCACGGAGTTCCCGCGGGGAAACCTGCGTGGCCCGGTCCTCTTCGCGGCTGGCGTCGAGGTATTCGAGGACCTCGTTGACATCGTGCATCTGCTCGTTGCGCTGGCAGAGTTGGTCCAGCGTTTCCTCCTCGGAAAAGCCGCAACTCGCGCAGCCGCCGACGTGATATTTACGAAACAACGCCCGCCGCGCGCCGGGGTAAACGGCGAGGACTTCGCGCAGGGACCAGGCGGGATTGATGAGGTTTGCTAAGGTCATTTACTTGGCGGCGGGTTGCTCGTTGCCTTCGGTGTCAATCACCAGTTTTTTCGCGCCGTCGTTTAACGCTTGGCGGAGCGCGTGCCAGGCGAGCGTGGCGCACTTGATCCGCTGGGGAAACTTACGCACGCCCTGGAGCAAGCGCAGGTCGCCCAAGGCTTTGCTCGGCGGGGCGGCGTCCGCGTCGGCGCCGGTGTGGTCGGCGAGCATGGCCTGGAATTCCCCGCGCAGGGCCTCGGCGTCGGCGCGGTCCTTGTGCTTGATCTTCGTCGTCATCATGGACGCCGAGGCCATGCAGATGGAACAGCCGTCGCCGTGAAATTTCACGTCGTCCAAGTGGCCGTTTTCCCCCAGCTTGAGCTGAACGGTAATCTGGTCGCCGCACGACGGGTTGTCGCCGCTGGCGCTGACGGTGGCGTCGGGGAGTTCGCCGAAGTTTCGCGGGCGGCGGGAGTGGTCGAGGATGATGCTCTGGTAGAGCTCCTCGAAGTCAGAGGAGTTAAAGTCCACGGCGGAAAAAAGTTTGAATGTCCGCGACGGCGGCGATGAAAACGTCCGCCTCCTCGCGGGTGTTGTAGAAGTAGAACGAGGCGCGCGCGGAGGAGCGCACGCCGAGCTTGCGGTGCAGTGGCTGGTTGCAGTGGTGGCCGCCGCGCAGGGCGACGCCGTGTTTCACGTCAGCCATCGTCACCACGTCGTGCGCGTGGGCGTCGTCCAGCAGGAAGCTCACCAGCCCGGCGCGGTCCGTGCCGGGGCCGAGCAGGCGCACGCCGCCGAGGTCGCGCAGCCGCTCGTAGGTGTGGGCGGCGAGAGCCTGGTCGTGGTCGAAAATCTGCCGCCGGCCAACGGCGTCCAGGTAATCGAAGGCGGCGTGCAGGCCGACGGCGCCGGCGATGTTGGGCGTGCCGGCCTCGAAGCGATGCGGGGCGGGTTTGAAGGTCGCCCGCTGCCAGTCCACGGTGACGATCATCTCGCCGCCGGTCTGGTAGGGCGGGGTTTCCTCCAACCGCTCGGCGCGGCCGTAGAGGACGCCGATGCCCGTCGGGCCGAGAACCTTGTGGCCGGAGAAGACGAGGAAGTCGCAGCCAAGCTCGCGCACGTCCACCGGGTAATGGCCGGCGGACTGGGCGGCGTCCACCAGCGTCACGGCGCCGACCTCCCGCGCGCGGCGGCAAAGCTCGGCGGCGGGGTTGACGGTGCCCATCGTGTTCGAGATGTGCGTGAAGGCGAAGATTTTAACTTCCGGGGTGAGCAGTTCGTCGAGCTTGGCG
>CAXTFX010000322.1:969-5539 GCA_964243185.1 uncultured Chthoniobacterales bacterium | reverse complement strand
TGAACCAGGGGCTCGGCTACCGCATCATGGAGGCGCGCGAGTTCTTCTGGAGCGATAAGATCATCGCCGGCATGGCCTCCATCGGTCTGCTCGGGCTCGGGCTGGACATGCTCATGGATCGGCTCAACGCCCACCTCCTGCGCTGGCACCGCGGCGCGGACGAGCGCGGGCACTGATGAGGCCAGATTGAGAGAGGGGAGAGGGGAGACCAGAAAAGGTAAAATCCGGCCGCCATCGCTCTTTCGCACTCTCCCCTCTACCCTCTTCCAGTCTTCCATTTCCTATGACCGCTCCCCGCGTGGAAATTTCCGACGTGCAGAAGACTTTCCCCGCCCGCGGCGGCGGGGAGGCGATGCCGGCGTTGCACGACATCAACCTCCTCATCCGCGACGGCGAGTTCGTCTGCCTGCTCGGGCCGTCGGGCTGCGGGAAGTCCACCCTGCTCAACGCCATCGCCGGGTTCCTGCGGCCGACCGCCGGCCGCATCGTCGCCAACGGCCAGGAGGTCCGCGACCCGGGACCGGACCGCGCGATGGTGTTCCAAGAATACGCCCTGTTCCCGTGGATGACGGTGTGGGACAACGTCGCCTTCGGCCTGGAACTCGCCGGCCGGGGCAGGGCGGAAATCCGCGAGAAGGTGGGCACCGTGCTGGCCAAGCTGGCGTTGACGGATTTTCGGCAACGTTTCCCGAAGGACCTTTCCGGCGGGATGCGCCAGCGCGTCGCCATCGCCCGCTGCCTCGTGCTGGACTCGCCGCTGCTGCTGATGGACGAGCCCTTCGGCGCGCTGGACGCCCTGACCCGCCGCTCGTTGCAGGACGAGCTCCTGCGTATCTGGGAGGAGTTCCGCCGCACCGTGGTGTTCGTCACGCACAACATTGACGAGGCCGTCTATCTCGCCGACCGGGTGATCGTGATGACCTACCGGCCGGGCACCATCAAGCGGGATGTCGCCATCACCCTGCCCCGGCCCCGGGACCCGCGCAGCCCGGAGTTCAACGAGGTGGAGCGGGGGTTAACCCAACTCGTCATGGAAGAGCAGATGCGTTTCCAGAAGGACGAGGTAAACGTCGCGGCGTGAAACGCTTTTCCCTCCTGCTGGCCCTGGCGGGCCTCCTCGGTGCCGGGTTCCCCGCGGCGGCGGTCCGGGCCGAATGGGAACTCGGCCCCCCGGAAGCGCTCCCCGCGGTGCCCGGCGGCCCCGTCACGCACGTCCGCCGCGCCGCGACCGATGCCGCCACCGGCCGGAGCGCGGAGGTGCGGCTGGCGATCTTCGACGCGAAACGGGCCGGTTTCCGGGTGCTCGACCAGCCGGCGGAACCCCGAAGCTCGTTGGGCGAAACCCTGCGCGGCAGTCCGGCCGGGGAACGGGTGCTGGCGGCGGTCAACGGCGGTTATTTCCACCCGGATTACCGGCCGCTCGGCCTGCTCGCGGTGGACGGCCGCGCGGTTCACCCGCTGGAGCGCGCCGCGCTGCTCTCCGGCCTGTTGCTGGACAACGGCACCGGCGCCCCTGCGCTCCTGCGCCGCGACGCCTATAAACCCGGCGCGACCCCGCCCCGGCAGGCGTTGCAGGCCGGGCCGTTCCTGCTGGATAACGGCGTGCCGGTCGCCGGCCTCAACGCCGCCCGCCCCGCCCGCCGGACGGCCGTGTTGACGGATGGCCGAGGCCGCTGGGCGCTGGCCGTCATCCCCGCGCGCCTGACCCTGGCCGAGGCCGCCGCGCTGCTCGCCCGGCCGGGAGTGCTGGGGGAGAAGGTCAACGTGAAGCGCGCGCTGAACCTGGACGGCGGCTCCTCCACGGCGCTGTGGGTGCGGACGGGCAGCGGCACGGAGCCGTCCTACGAGGTGCGGGAATGGGGGACGGTGCGGGACTTTCTAGGCGTGGTGGCGCGGTAGATCATCCCTTCAGTGGCCGCCGTGGACAATGCTTCGACAGCCTGCTAGGAAAGCTTCCCCGATGTCCCGACCGGCCGCCTTCGCCCATCCCTTCGAGCGCCAACTCGCCGCGCCGGCGGAGTGGATCGAGGGGCTGCTCGAAATGCCCGAGCCAATCGCGTGGACTGACTTCTGGTTGAACCCGCGCCGGTTGCGCGGCAGCGACTTCCTGATGCGCTGGTCGCAAGGGGTCTGGAGCGAGCAGCGGCTAGTCGAAGCGGTCCACGCCACCGCCGACCACCACGCCTTGGCCTACGGACCGAGCGGCGTCGCGCCCACGGACGATGTGCGCGCCTTCGAGCTATACTTCGAGCGTTTGGAAGCCGCGGGCTTGGGCAACCTCAAGCGACCTGACCTGCTCGTCTTCCGCAAAACCGATCTTCCAAAGGTGAAAACGCTCCTGGCCGAGATCGGCGGCGCGGCGGAACTCCCGTTCACGCCGGAAGAGGACCCCCGGATGGTTGCCCTGCTGCGTTTGGCGAGGCTGGCGGTCGAGTGCGAGAACAGCTTGTGGCGCGCCGCCAAGATGCCGGATTTCGCCACGCCCCTGCGCCCGCAGCGGCGCCTCGGCGGTCGGCCGGGGTTGAGGAAGGGCGCCGTCCTGCCGACGATCATCATCAAGGAAGAAGATCGCGCCCCGCTGCGCGAATGGCAACGGTTGCGCGGTGTGCCCCTGCACGTCTGGCACGTCTTCTTTGACCGCGCTTACGGCTTGGGCTTCGACCGGGCGGAATGGTTGATCGAAAACGGGCACACCGAGCCGACGGAGCAGACGTTTCAGGCGGGTAACGGTGCCACGCAAACCAAGCGCATTTACAAACACTTCTACTTTCATGGCTACGCGTTGGGACGCAGCGTGGCGGACCCCGCTTTGTTCCCGGCCTACGTCGAAGACAAGAACGGGCACATCCTGCCCTACGTGCGCTTCGAGGGTGGCAACCTGGAATTGAGCGAGGACGCTCGGCGCGTTCTGGCCGGGCAGATTCCCGAGACCAGCGCGCGGGTGCTGGAGGAACCGCCGCAGTGGTTCTGAACGCCCATGATCCTGACCGCGTCCTCCTCACAGCACCTGCCCGCCACCGGCTCTGCCCGCGAGGCGTTGCGCGGTAAAGGCCAGTTCTGGACCCCGGCTTGGCTGGCGGACGCGATGGTCGCTTGGACCATCGCGGAGCGTCCACACTCTCTGTTTGACCCGGCGGTCGGTCCGGGGACTTTTTTCGCCGCCGCCCGCCGGGCTGGTTTCACGGGCAGCCTCGCGGGCTACGAATTGCACCCGGAAAGTTTCCTCGACGGGGAACGTGCTTCCGGTCTGGATGCCACGGATTTCAAGGGGGTTTGCACTGGCGATTTTATCTCTGCCCGTGGTGCTCCGACGCTGCCCGCGGTCGTCTCCAACCCCCCCTACATCCGCCATCACCGCTTGGGTGAGGCGCGTAAAGCGGTTCTGCGGGGAATGGCGATGCGGCTCCTCGGCCTCGCCCCGGACGGGCGCACGGGCTTGCAACTTTTTTTCCTTCTGAAGTGCCTCGCCCAACTGGCTCCGAACGGGCGGCTTGCTTTTCTCCTGCCCGCCGATGTTTGCGAAGGGGTATCCGCGCCGGTGGTCTGGCAGCGGCTCGCCGAACGCTTTCGGCTGGACGCGGTCGCCACGTTTGAGGCCGCCGCGGCTCCCTTCCCGCGGGTGGACACGAACGCGATCCTTTTTTGTTTCACCGCGGCGTCGCCCGTCTCGCAAGTGCGTTGGTTGCGCGTGCGCCAGCCGGACGGGGACGCCCTGGCGGCGGTGCTTAAAGGAGGATCACGGCCGGACGGTGCAGAGGTGACGGTGCGCGCGTTGGACGAGGCTTTGGCCACGGGTTTGTCCCGGCCGTCGCGTCCCGTCGTTGCAAACGGCCACGGCGCAGGCGTGCCCTTGGCGCGCTTCGCCCGCGTGGTGCGCGGCATCGCGACCGGGGAGAACGAGTTCTTCTTCTTCACCAACGTCCAACGGGAGGCCGCCGGGCTGGAGACCCGCTGGTTCCGCCGCGCCGTCGGCCGCACGCGGGACTGTCCGAACGCCGTGCTGGAGCCAGCCGACCTTGCCCGACTCGACGCCGCCGGCCGGCCGACCTGGCTGCTCTACCTTGGCACGGAAGACCCATCCGAATTGCCCGTCGCCCTGCGTGCCCACCTGCGAAACGGAGAAGCGCGCGGTCTGCCCGACCGTGCGCTCCTGCGGACGCGCCGGCCGTGGTATCGAAGCGAACGCCGCGAGCCGCCGGGAATTCTCTTCGCCTACCTCGGCCGCCGGGACTGCCGTTTCATCCTCAACCAAGCCGCTGCGTTGCCGCTCACGGGTTTTCTCTGCGTTTACCCGCACGACCCCTCCCCCGAAGCCACCCGGCGGCTGTGGCTGGCGCTTAACCACCCAGCCACACTCGCCAACCTGCCTTACGTCGCCAAAAGCTACGGCGGTGGCGCGCTCAAAGTCGAGCCGCGCGGGCTGGATGCCTTGGAGATTGCCCCGGCCGCGATCCGAGCCGCCGGGTTGGAATTCGTTTCCACCGTAGCGGGTTTGCCCCCGGCACAGTTGCGGTTGTTGGAAGAGCCGGCGGCTTGAAGACTTCCGCACTGCTCCGCGTCTTTATGAGCC